>NZ_JABEPJ010000004.1:0-273023 GCF_013002825.1 Pseudoalteromonas sp. NEC-BIFX-2020_002 | reverse complement strand
AATCACATTGAGACTCTAAATTTTTTGCCTTGCTTACCTATCTAAAAAGAAAGTTAAGCTCGGCTGTTAGAACTCAATCTGTACGAGTGCCCACACAGATGATTGCTTTATATTGTTAAAGAACGTTTTGATTCGCTTTAGCGACTCAAGGGATGCGAATAATACACCCTTTATTTTTCGAGTCAATACTTTGTTTTAAATTTTCTTTTGGAATATTTAAAACCGAAGTTTTATTTAACTCTCTGATAAGTCCGTGCCTCGCTATGCGTTGGCGTTTCCCGTCTCAGTGGGGTCGCATTATAGGGAGATCCAAAAACAGATCAACACTTTTTTTGAACTTTTTTGATTTAATTGGTTGTTCGAGTGAAATTAGTACAGAAAGGCGGTTTTTAATACTATAAAAGGGCTTTATAGCCCTTTTATCTACTTAACTATAAACTTCCAACCTGCCTTTTCTTGCTGTTTAGACTCTTGTTGAAGCTCACTTGCCATTAAAGGGTGTGCTTTTAACCAATCATTTTCAAATGATAGTGTTAAAGCCTCATTATTAGCAATTAAGGTAAGTTTTGGTAGCACATCATCTTGACGACGCATTGATAGAATCACTGCAATTCTTATTAAACGTGTTACGTATTGAGTTAACTGGGCATGACAACCTAAATAATCAAAACCATTTTTTTGCAGATCCGAACGATGTGCATTTGCAGTCGCCACTATTATCTTATGTTCTGATTGTGAGAACCCTGGCATCTCAGTATTTTCAAGAATATAAGCGGTGTGTTGCTGATATTGCTTGTACTCTATTAATAATCCAATTTCATGTAATTGTGCAATCGCTTTGAGCAAAGGCAATCCGCTTGTATCTAGTAGTGTCCATTGCTCACTAACTTGAAGCGCTAGCTGGCTGGAAAGATCTGCTACACGATTAGCTTGTTTTTGGTCTACATGATAACGCGCCATTAAACCATCAATAGTACGCTTACGAATGTTATGGTTATGAAACTCAGGGATCATGCTATACAAGACGCCTTCTCGGAGTGCTCCTCCGGCAAGTCCCATTTTGTCAATTTCAAGCGACTCAAATAAAGCAATCAAAATTGCTAGCCCAGAAACAAAGACTAATCTGCGTTCTTCACTTAAGCCTGGCAAATCTAATGCGGCAATAGTTTTATAGGTAATTGATTGCTCTTTAATAGCATTGAGTTTGTCTAGACTCAGTAATTCATCTAAAGATTGCGCGACCATAATTTCTTGGATCGCTTGCACTGTACCAGAAGCCCCAGAGGCAATTTCCCACCCAGCGCTCTTATAATCAGATGCTATTTCATCAATCACGAGACGCGCGGCTTTTATTGCTGCATTAAAATTGATTTCATTTAGCTGACAATCTTTGAAGTAGCGTTCAAGGTAGGTAACGCAACCCATATTTAGGCTTTTATAATGCAGTGCATCAAAACCTTTACCAATTACAACTTCAGTGCTCGCACCGCCAATATCGATCACTAACTGACGACCACTACAAGAAGAAGTATGCGCGACACCTTTGTAAATAGTTCGCGCCTCTAACTCACCACTGATAACGTTAATTTTATGGCCAAGAATTTGCTCTGCTTTAATTCTAAATACATCAGCATTTGTTGCTAAGCGTAAAGTAGCTGTGGCAACAATTGTAATATTTTTTTTAGGGATATCCTGTAGACGCTCAGCAAATAAGGCAAGACATTCCCAGCCTCGCTGCATTGCTTGCGTGCTCAGTAAATTATCGTCATTAAGCCCAGCAGCTAATCTGACTTTGCGTTTAACCCGGCCTATGGTTTGTAAGCCGCCAGCAATTGATTTAGCAATCAGCATATGAAAGCTATTTGATCCCAAATCAATTACTGCGTAAACATTTTTTTGCGGTTTAAGTTGCCCCACCGTTCAAAAACCTCTAGTTACTACTACGACTATAATGACGGTCGTAATTACGACCGTGCTTTTTGGTAATTATTATTAGGTCTACGTCCGCTGTTGTTATTACGATTACGAGGACCTGTTGAATAGTTACGCTTTCTTTGAATAGTAGGTTTTGTTAAATCATCAAGCAATGCACTTTTATCGTAATGCGATAAAGGAATGCTATGTTCTATATATTCTTCAATTTCATGAAGGTTGTACGCGTATTGTTCACATGCAAAACTAATCGCTTTACCTGATGCACCTGCACGACCAGTACGACCAATACGATGTACGTAATCTTCACAATCATCTGGTAAGTCAAAGTTAAATACATGACTCACTTCAGGGATATGTAATCCTCGTGCTGCAACATCCGTTGCTACTAGAAAATCTAGATCACCTTTAGTGAACTGCGCTAAAATTGATTGGCGCTTTTTCTGATTTACATCACCGGTAAGCATACCAACACGATGTCCATCTTCTTTTAACCATGCGTACACTGTTTCACAACTATGCTTGGTATTAGCAAAAACAATCGCTTTTTCAGGCCATTCTTCTTCAATCAAGGTTAATAACAGCTTAACTTTGTCTTCTTGAGATGGCTGAAATAACTCTTCACTGATTCGCTTGCCCGTTTTTACATCTGGCTCAACTTGTACATGCTCTGGGTTTGTCATGTGCTCAAACGCCAGCTCTTGAACACGATATGAAAGTGTTGCAGAAAACAATAAATTAAGGCGTTGCGATGTATCCGGCATACGGCGAAACATGTAACGAATATCTTTAATAAAGCCCAAATCAAACATACGATCGGCTTCATCAAGTACCACTACTTCGATTTCATTGAGGGTATAACACCCTTGTTTATATAAATCGATTAAGCGCCCTGTGGTGCCAATTAAAATATCAACGCCTTTTTCTAACTGTGCACGTTGTTTTTCGTAATCTTCGCCACCATATACTAAACCTAAGTTAAGATTACAGTGTGGCGCTAAAATTTTTGCATCTTTGTGAATCTGAATCGCAAGCTCCCGAGTTGGGGCCATGATCAGGGCTCTTGGATGTTTACTAGGTGCTTTGCTAGATTGTAATAACCGATGGCACGTGGCTGTTAAAAACGCCAACGTTTTGCCTGTACCTGTTTGTGCTTGACCCGCAATATCACGGCCATCACAAATAAAAGGTAGGCATTTAGCTTGAATGGGTGTGCAATATTCAAACCCACTTTCGGTTAACCCGGCAACCACTTCCGGTGCAATAGCAAAGTCTGAAAACTTTTTATCGGTCAAATGTGTCTTAGTCATAGCGTTTAAGCATAACGTTTAAACTTGCAATAAGAAACAAGAGTGTTTAAATACGCATTAAATAAATTCGCCTAACTTATCGGAGAGCGCAATGAGCGAGAAAATAATTCAATTAACTGACGATGGCTTTGAAGCTGACGTACTACAATCAGACAAACCTGTACTGGTTGATTTTTGGGCAGAATGGTGCGGACCTTGTAAAATGATCGCCCCTATTCTTAATGAAGTAGCTGACGAATTTGACGGCCGTGTTGTTATCGGTAAATTAAATATCGATCAGAATGCTGGCACACCACCTAAGTTCGGTATTCGTGGTATCCCTACATTATTACTTTTTAAAGATGGCCAAGTTGCAGCAACTAAAGTTGGTGCATTATCTAAAACTCAGTTAATTGAGTTTTTAGAAAATAACATCTAATATTGAATCTAAAAAAGGGCAAATGCCCTTTTTTAGATTTTTTTTGTATAAAGACTGGACGCTACGCCAGTGAGCTGCTAGTTTATAAAGCCAACTAATCCTTAGTTTACCAACGAACCTCTCTCATTAATTAATATCGATTATATGAGCATGATAACTGTAATAAAGAACCCACCAATATGCATTTACGCGAATTAAAAGACAAGTCGATTAAAGAGCTTGTAGACTTAGCTGAGTCCATGGGGCTCGAAAACGTAGCCCGCTTAAGAAAGCAAGATATAATCTTTGCTATCCTTAAAGCCCACGCCAAAAGTGGAGAGAACATTTTTGGCGGTGGTGTACTAGAAATCTTACAGGATGGTTTTGGTTTCTTAAGATCATCAGAAGCCTCTTACCTTGCTGGTCCTGATGACATTTATATATCACCTAGCCAAATTCGTCGTTTTAGTATGCGTACTGGTGACTCTATAATGGGTCTCATACGTCCACCTAAAGACGGTGAACGTTACTTTGCACTACTAAAAGTAAACGAAGTAAATTTTGATAGACCAGAAAATTCTCGCACTAAAATTCTTTTTGAAAATCTAACACCACTTCATGCTAACGAACGTTTACGTATGGAGCGTGGTAATGGTAGTACTGAAGATATTACTGCTCGAGTACTTGATTTAGCCTCACCTATCGGCCGTGGTCAACGTGGTTTATTAGTAGCACCGCCAAAAGCGGGTAAAACAATGCTACTGCAAAATATCGCGCAATCAATTACCCATAATCACCCTGATGCAACGTTGATGGTATTACTAATCGATGAGCGTCCAGAAGAAGTAACTGAGATGCAGCGTCTTGTAAAAGGCGAAGTAATTGCATCTACGTTCGATGAGCCTGCGAGCCGTCACGTTCAAGTTGCTGAAATGGTAATTGAAAAAGCAAAACGTTTAGTTGAACATAAAAAAGATGTCATCATCTTACTAGATTCAATCACTCGTTTAGCGCGTGCTTATAACACCGTAATTCCTTCATCAGGTAAGGTACTCACCGGTGGTGTTGATGCTAACGCATTACACAAGCCAAAGCGTTTCTTTGGCGCTGCACGTAACGTTGAAGAAGGTGGTAGTTTAACAATTATCGCAACTGCCCTTATCGATACCGGCTCTAAGATGGATGAAGTTATCTACGAAGAGTTTAAAGGTACCGGTAATATGGAACTGCACTTAAATCGTAAGATTGCTGAAAAGCGTGTATTCCCTGCAATTGACTTCAATCGTTCAGGTACTCGTCGTGAAGAATTACTGACGAAGACAGATGAACTACAAAAAATGTGGATTTTACGTAAAATCGTACATGAAATGTCTGAAATTGATGCTATGGAATTTTTAATTGATAAACTTTCTATGAGCAAAACCAATGATGAATTTTTTGACTCTATGAGACGTCAGTAAAACTATTCATATTAAAAAAGCCCGTTTTAAACGGGCTTTTTTTTCTCTTATTTACCAACCTACCAATGATTATTTGTCTTACTCTATGCTTTACTCTATAACTTAATTAGTATGCAAAATAAAATCATATGAAATGATTGCTGCTCTGCTAGGGCGTGTTGACCTTTCGTGATTAATTTTGCAGCAGTGTGCTTGGTATTTAGGCAGGGCAGCGCCTATGGTGTGTGGTTATTCCCCATAAATAGGCGATAATGCAGTATAAATGCAGTATAAATGCAGTATAAATGCCAAACATGCGCTGCCCAAAGAGTTCTTCCTAGGGGCGATTAAATACATTATTTTATCTGACAAAATTAAGATCTTAAGGTGTAACGGATGACAATAACTAAAAGTATTTTAATTCTAACTGGCTTTTTAATACTTGGTACGTGTCTAATATGCTACTTTTTTGACCTACAACTCTCTGCACTTTTGAGCTTATTATTTATAATAATGGTAGGTAATGGCACGACCTTACTCATTTATAAAAATGTTGTGTTACCAACTCCGCACTTAGATAACCTAGTCGAAAATTTAATCACCAGTGATTATATAAATTTCACTTTTCGTTTTGACGAAAAACCTAATATCACCCCAAAATCATGCTTTGCACTCAATGCAAGTTTAACCACCATAGAGCATATGTTTCATGAGATATATTGTACTTCATCGCGCTTACTCCCTATGGCAGATGCATTACGAGATACTTATGCTTCAATGACCCAAAAAGCCAGTATTCAACATGCACATGGTGAAGAATTAGCCACAACTATAGAGCACACTATACGTATATCCAGAGAGCTAGAAAGTGATGTTGAACTTATTTACACCTCTGTCGCCTCTGCAACTCAATCAGTTCAACAGACGCGTATTGATAGCGATAATAGCCAAGCAAGCTTATCAAAATTAGCTACAAATATAGAGCAAACAAGTGAACATATGAAAGTCTTAAAACAAGACAGCGATAATATAGGTTCAGTGATTGAAGTAATAAATGCAATTGCAGAACAAACAAATCTACTAGCTCTCAATGCCGCAATTGAAGCGGCCCGTGCTGGCGAGCAAGGCCGAGGCTTCGCTGTTGTCGCTGATGAAGTACGTAATTTAGCAGCACGAACAAGTAATTCCACACAAGAGGTTCGTACTATGGTGGGGAAAATTCAAGAAAGCACTGATCGTGCTGACACTTTGATGAGCAATGCACTAACTGAAGCACAACAAACCGTTAAGCTATCGCATGCAACAAGTAACGAGATTAATACCATTGAACAAGCTATGCTGGCCATCAACGCACTATCAGAAAAAATTAACCATCAAGTTGCTCAACAAAAAATAATGTCCGATGAAGCCCAGTCAAACATTGAAGCAATGGTGGAGCTAAATTCGGATGCACTTTCGAGCACATTGATCCAATCGGTTTCCAGTGAAGATCTTCGAAATTTAGCAAAAAGCCTACATGAAAAGTTGGGGTTATTTCATGTTAGCGAGGGCATTATTGATAACACTCAACGTAATGATAGCGCTAGGCGCAACGAAAATACCTCCAGTAGCAACCAAAACACGACCGCACCAACAAATGATATAGAGTTATTCTAAACCTTAAACTGCTCTAACTCATGGATTAATGACTCAACTAATTCTGTTAACCCTGTATTATTTTCGGCTTCGGTACTGTTTAACAATGCCTTATCCAATAATAATGCTGGTTGAATGACACTATCTAATGCGAACATTTGTGCTGCACCAAGGATCCGATGACTATCTTGTTGCAAAGCAGACAGGTCACCTTGCTGATAGTGATCTTTTAATGCATTTACTTCATCATCAAAGCTGGCTACAAAACTTCTGATTAGATCACTAACATCGATATCGATAGCCATTTCTTTTGAAGCTGGTAACACACTTAAGTGCTCGCTAAGTTTAGTGTAAAAATCTTCTTTATCTAGGGGTTTACTTAAATACCCCGAAAAACCTAAGGCCAGATAATCTGCAATTTCATGGCTCATTGCATTGGCTGTCAGTGCAAAAACCGGTTTATTAAAACCACACTTCTCTAGCAAATCGAAGGCTGTTAAGCCATCCATTATTGGCATTTGTATATCTAGTAAAACTACGTCGGGAAATTCACTAAGGCATTGTTCAACAGCTTCTTCACCATTGCTTACAGCAATAACATCTAGCCCTAAGGTGTTTAAGAAGCGTGTAATTAAGCGACGGTTATCCGGATGGTCTTCAGCAAGTAATACCTTCCCAGCCAATGTTTTCGCTGTAGTAGTTACTGGTAATGATGAAACTGGTATGCCTGGTAGATATTGTTTACATGGCAAATAAAGCATAAATTCACTGCCTTTACCGTATTCACTTTGTGCATTGATATAACCCCCCATCATCATAGCTAACTGTTGTGATAAACTTAAACCAAGCCCCGAGCCACCAAAGCGTCGACTGATTGTGTTATCCCCTTGTTGGAAACACTCAAAAACTATCTTTAACTGCTCAGCCTGAATACCGATACCTGTATCTATTACTGCAAACTGGACGCCCAAAGCGGTTTCATTGATGCGTAATGTAACCGAGCCTTGTTGAGTAAACTTAACTGCATTACTAAGTAAGTTGATTAAAATTTGCTTTACTCGCATCAAATCTAACTTAACCCAGTACTGCTCACCAATTTGATTATCCAATGTAAGCGTCAAACCCTTGCTTCTCGCTTGCAAACTAGACATTGAATACACATCCATTACCAACTGCACTAAATCAAAATCACAAACACTCAGCTCTAAACGATTTGCTTCGATCTTACTGAGATCAAGCACATCATTAATGAGCTCTTTGAGATGATCACTGTGCTTTTTAATTACCAGTAACTCCGCACCTAATTGCTCCGTGTCATATAAACCATTTAATAAATCATCAGTTTGCCCCAAAATAGCTGTTAGAGGAGTGCGGATCTCATGGCTAATATTTGCTAAAAATTGGCTTTTCACTTCATTTGCTGACTGTAATTTTTGAGCAACAGATCGTAACTCTTGCGTACGCTTTTCAACTTTCTCTTCTAGTTGTACTTTGGCTTTTCTTTCAATTGTACGGCGATATAAAGCAACACTGCAGATCAAAACCAGTACGAATACTATCGCCAACAAAATAGTGAGTTGTGAGCGCTTTGCTATCTCTAACTCTTGTAATCGACTAGTTTGCTTCAGATCTTGAATCTCCTGATTCAATTTATTGGATTCAAATTGAGATTGAAACACATTTAGGGCTTTAATTATTTCCTCGCTTGTCATACTACGTTGATACTCTACAAATTTGTCATGTAAGTGCATCGCTCGTTCAAAATCACCTAAGCTTGCACTTAACAACGCTTCAATTCCTAAGCCATCTCTTAAGCGCATTTCATCTTTGTATTGTTTCGCCAGCGCTATTGATTGCTCTAAATTTTTCTTTGCAGCATCAATATCACCTTTGACCAACTGTATTTTTGCTAACACATGCAAAGCGGCTAATAACAGCTGTTTATTATCAATTTGTCGTGCATATCCTTGTGCGGCATTTGAGTGATAATATGCAGCATCCAGTTCGTTTATTTTTAAATTAATGTTGGCTAAATTATTATGTCTTGTAGATAGTTGAAAGGCATTATTGGTACTTTGGTAATAACGTAAAGCCAGCTGGTAGTAATGCAGAGCTAGTTGATTTTGACCCGACTCATCATATGCAACGCCCATATTACCGTGCACTTGAGCAACACCATCTTCATCGCCCAACGCTTGAAATACACTTAGTACTTTGCGGTATATTTCCAATGCTGAATCATAGCGAGATAAACGAATATAAACCCCTGCAATATTATGCAAAATGTCGGCTTGATCTTGTGCACTGCCATCTTGCTCATAAATAACTTTAGCTTGCTGATAGTAATCAAGGGCTAGTTCCATATTATACATATCGAAATATGATAATCCTATATTACTCAATAAATTAGCTTGTTTTAAAGGGCTATTTAAACGAACGGCAAGACTTAATGCTCGACTATAATCAATAACGGCTTGTTGCATCAAACCTTGGTAATACAGCACCACACCCTGCATTTTTACAGCTCTAAAATGCAACTCAGGTAAATCATTAAAATCGCTGCCTTGCTCCAATAATTTATAGTAATGAAGCGCTTGAGTGTAATCGCTTATTTCAAAAGCATTTTTAGCCATTTCAGAATAAATAGCATTTTTTTGTTTATCTGATAGCTGCACTGAAGATAATAACTCACTAGCCAACAACTGCTTTTGAGGCCAATTTTCAGCCAAATCAAACTGCTCTAACATACTGCTTTGTTGCTTTGCAAAACTCGATACTGCAAAAACACTGATGTAGACCATGAGGCCAATAAGCAATGAGCGTTTCAACTGGCTCGGCATAATTATATCCTTGAAACTTTTGTAGCCGTGAAAGCTGTGATAGTTTGTCAAAGATACACTAATTACTAGATTGCAAACAATGCTTAACCCTCTGATTGATGAGATTTTTGAATTGATTTTAACAAAGCAAGTGTGGATGGTTCATACTTTAGCATTGAAATTAAAAGACCGTGGTGTCATTAATAATTTAGACTCTCTTCCTGAACGTGACTTATTTAAACGTAACTTTTTAATCATGAACGCTTTGTATCAGCTTCAACAGCAAGTATTGCCAACGCAGCAATTACTGATATCCAGTTTACATATTGAATTAATCACTGCGCCATCTAATCACTCAGCATTAAATGCAACTGATCCGCTACGTATTTACTACCTTGACTGGAATAATTTTGAGACATCCAGTGTTGAAATAGAAAAGTTATTAAATAGCTTTTGGCATAGCTTCACAACTAAGACTGGCTCGACATTAAAAGTAGATATAATAACCCGAGAATTGCTTTTAAAACGCTGGCAATTACCACCGCAAAGTAAGATAAAAGATGTGCAAAAACGCTGGCGACAGCTAGCAATACAATACCATCCGGATAAAACACACGGCAATGCAGATAAATTTAAACAATTGAAGAGTGAATACGAGCAGCTAAAGAGTAGCTGCTCAACAATATGTAACGGGTAATTATTAACGCGTTAAGCGACGAGCGCGAATTTTACGGCCTTTAATATTACCTTCGGTCAATTTACGTAGTGCAGGTTTTGAAGAGTTACGCTCAACGGCTACAAATGCTACGTTATCAAGTACATTAATTTTACCAACTTGACGCCCTGCGACACCATCTTTACCTGTTAGTGCTCCTAAAATATCACCTGCACGGACCTTCTGCTTTTTACCTGAATCAATCATCAGTGTCACCATTTCAGGCTTGTAAGGCGGTTTTTCTAGTAAGCTAAATGGTGGTAATTGCTCTGGTAAAAAGTCGCATTCATAGTGGTCACCAATTTGCGCCACTTTAAACTGCTCTGCATCACCGTAAATAGAACACGCAATACCTTTTTTACCCGCACGGCCAGTACGACCAATACGATGTACATGCGTTTGTGGGTCATGAGCAAGGTGATAGTTAATTACCATATCCATGTCGTCAATATCCAAACCACGCGCTGCAACGTCTGTAGCCACTAATATTGACGCGCTTTTATTCGAAAAATGGATAAGTGTACGCTCTCGATCTCGCTGCTCTAAATCACCATGCAATGAAACTGCACTAAACCCTTCATCAGCTAGATCGTCACATACTTGTTGAGTTTCAACTTTGGTGTTACAAAACACCACACAGCTTTCTGGCTGAAACTTTAACAACAACAATTTTAAAGTATTAAAACGTTGTTTGTTATTATCCATTTTATAGAAGTACTGTTTGATAGTGCTTTTTTCTTGCTCTTCTTCAACTTTCACCATTACAGGGTTACTTAACACCCGTTTAGCGATTGCTTCAATAGCGCGCGGGAAAGTAGCACTAAATAGTAATGTTTGACGTTGTTTTGGTATACGCTCGATAATTGCATCTAACGTATCTTGAAAGCCCATATCAAGCATTTGATCTGCTTCATCAAGCACTAAAGTTTCTACGTCGTCTAAACGTAACGTACCTTTGCGGATATGATCATCAACACGCCCTGGCGTACCAACAATAATATGCGCGCCGTGTTCAAGCGAGCCTATTTGCGGTCCAATCGATACACCACCACATAAGGTGAGTATTTTAATGTTATGAATGCCGCGTGCTAATTTACGCATTTCAACAGCAACTTGCTCCGCTAATTCACGCGTTGGGCAAAGCACCAAAGATTGAATACGAAAGCGCTTAACATTAAGCTTGGCCAATACACCCAAACTAAACGCCGCAGTTTTACCTGACCCCGTTTTAGCTTGTGCAATAATATCTTTACCTTCAAGTACTGGAGGAAGACTTTGAGCTTGTACAGCAGTCATGTGGGCGTAACCTAAAGTAGATAAGTTATCAACCAAACCTGATGGTAAAGCGAGTGATGAAAAAGCAGTAGCAGTCACAATAAATCCCGAAACAAAAAATAAATTAGCAAGGAATAGCCCTGCCTCTAGTTGCGCTAATGATAGCAGAAATCAGCCATAGCAACCATTAAGGCCTTTATTATAAATCAATCAATAAAGGCATTGTAAATAAAATCTATTTTCATTAAGATCCGCATCGCTTTTTATCTCACTCAGCCGGAACCATTTAATGAAACTTTGCCCGCTTTATCTTGCACTGCTTACCTCTGTAACCGCTGCACACGCCTCAACTACGGATGAAAACATAGAAAAAATTGAAGTTAAAGGTACTTACTTCAATGACTATAAAGTAGACCATGCAAAAGGCGCTATGCGCACATCAGCTTCATTGCTTGAAACCGCACAATCAGTCACCGTCATCACTGACACAATTGTGAATGAACAATTAGCCACAACACTGGGCGAAGTATTAACAAACGATGCCAGCCTAACCGCTGGCTCACAACAACGTAACCGCGAAGTATTTAATTTACGTGGCTTTGGGTTAAGTTCATCAACAGGTTACTTACGTGATGGTCATCAGCATTGGTCTCACTATCAACAGCCGATTGAGATTTTACAGCAAGTAGAAGTTATTAAAGGACCATCAAGTATTTTATATGGTCAATCAGGTCCTGGCGGCTTGGTTAATATGGTGACAAAAAAGCCAACTGCACAAACAATTTTTAATGTAGGTGGCGATGTCGACCAGCATGGTTCTACACGTTTTATGGTCGATGCCGCAGGTGCGCTCACTGATGCTGAAGATTTACGCGCCCGTGGTATTTTAGTAAAACAAGATGTGCAGTACTGGCGTGAATACCAAAATGGCGAAAACCGCGAACGCGACCGTTTTTTAGGTGCTTTCGTGGTTGATTACGATATCAGTGATAATGCATTAGTACGCGTACATTATGATCGTACAGATGATAAAGCAGGCCTAGATACAGGCGCATGGATTGATGAAAATACCAATGTAATTGGTGATGATAAAACAATTCGCGATATGTCTTGGGCATTTACTGATATTACAGTTGAAAACCTAGGCATTGATTTTAATGTGTTTTTATCTGACAACTGGCAAGTAAACCTTGGTTATAACGAACAGACGTTTGAACGCCAACGTTTTGAATCTTCACCAAGTAAAAGTAGTTTTAATGAGGCAACAAACAGCTATAAATCAAACCCGTACGATCGCTATGATGATTGGCAGTTTACCACCGCATTCGTTGATTTTATCGGTGAATTTGAAACTGCGGGCATACAACATCAATTTTTAGTGGGTGCTAACTCGCTTGACTACTTTTACCGCCGATTACTTACCTCTGCAGACTCTTTTAACTTCACTGCTGGTCAAAATGAGCCTGCTCGACCTGATATAAGCTATAAAACACCAGATAGAACAAGCGAAACTGAATACGATTACTACGGTATTTATATACAAGATTTAATTACTTTCTCACCACAGTGGCAAGTTTCACTTGGTGGTCGTTACGATAAACAAACGAGGAAAGGTAGAAATAACGAATCTTTCTTACCTAAATTCGGCGTGCTATATCACCCCAATGAATCAGCGACGATATATACTAGTTACTCTGAAGGATTTGAACCTCAAAACGAAACTATTAATAATCAAAATGATATTAATGATGGTATGAAGATTGATGCGGTTACCTCTGAGCAAAGAGAAGTAGGCATTAAATGGCAATTGTTTGATGATCGCTTAATGCTTAGCAGTGCACTTTTCGACATTAGCAAAACAGGCACGCTCGTTACTGAAGATTTACCTGTCGTTATTGGCGATATTACAACTATTACCACTCAAATTGGTGAACAACGTCATAAAGGCTTTGAACTTGCAGCACAAGGGGCGGTAACTGATCGCCTATTTGTGATGGCATCAACCATGTATTTAGATGCAAATTACGAGCGCGATGCTAAATTACAAGGTAAACGCCCTGCAGATGCACCTAAATGGTCTGCATCACTTTGGACTCGCTACGAATTAAACGATGCGATTGCGTTCAATGCTGGTGCTTTTTATGAAGGGGATCGCTTTGCTGATAGTAAAAATACAATTACCAAAGACGCTTATACGCGTGTAGATGTGGGTGCAACTTATAAATTTGTTATGAGTAACACCGATATTAACTTACGCCTTAACGTTGAAAACTTATTTGATACCAACTACCTTGGCGGTGGTGGTACAAACAATGTAACGGTCGGCGAAGGCACTAGCTTACGTTTAGCAGCGCAGTTTAATTTCTAAATTAGTTAGTAATTTTAAAAAGCCCGCACGTTAAACTGCGGGCTTTTTACTTTTTATCTCATTATATTTTTTAAGTCGGTCATTTAATGGTTAAATAGTCGGTAAATATCTAACAAGCCAAGGTCAATAATGAAAAAAATCATCACAGGGGTTCTGCTTGCTAGCAGCTTTTTGGTAAGTGCAGCAGAGCCTGAGTTTACAGCTCAACAACTTAAGCAAGTAGCAGAGCTCAGAACAAATGCTAGCAACAGTGACTTAAGCTATCAATTACTGGAATCTCTTACTACTGAGATAGGCCCACGCCTTCCTGGTACAGAAAATGATAAAAAAGCCGTTGCATGGGCACAAGAAAAATTTCAAGCGCTGGGTTTTGATAAAGTATGGCTAGAAGAAGCCACGTTCCCTGAATGGCGCCGCTTCAGTGAAAGCGGTAAAATTCTTACCCCGAGTGAACAAACACTACATTTAACCGCACTTGGTCATAGTGTGAGCACACCAAAAGACGGTATTACTGCTGAAGTTATATTATTTGAAACCCTTGATGAGTTGATCGCAGCCCCAGCAAATAGCTTGAAGGGTAAAATTGCTTATATTAACTACCGTATGAACCGCGACATTGATGGTAATGGTTATGGCCCTGCCGTTCGTGCACGCTCAACTGGCTCTGTTGAAGCCGCTAAAAAAGGTGCAATTGGTTATATGATGCGCTCAGTCAGTACTGCACATCACCGTTTTGCACATACTGGTGGTAGCCACTATAAAGACGGTGTAACAAAAATCCCTAACGTAACAATTGCTAACCCTGATGCCGACCAAATTGCTCGCCTCATTGCGCTGGGCAAAAACGTTACTGTAAATATCAATGTGCAAAATGAAGATCGTGGTCAAGGTACTGGCTTTAATGTGATAGGCCAATTCAATGGTACCCAAAACCCTGAACAATATGTACTTATTGGCGGTCATCTAGATTCGTGGGATTTAGGCACTGGTGCGCTCGATGATGGTGCAGGTGTTGCATTAACAATGGCAGCAGCAAAACATATTAGCGAAATAAAGCGTCCTAAGCGTAGTATCCGCGTGGTATTATTTGCCGCCGAAGAACTGGGGTTATGGGGTGCTAAAGCCTACTTTAAGCAACATGCTAAAGAGCTTGATAATATTGTTGCCGCAGCTGAATCTGATTTTGGGGCTGATGTAGTATATGGCTTTGAGTCAAATGTATCTGCGCAGTCACTCCCGGTGGTGCGTGCTATTGCTAAACAACTTGCCCCACTCAATGTTCAATACATTGCAAAAAATACCGCTAACGGTGGACCTGACTTAATTCCATTGAAAAATGCCACCAGCGCACCTATTTTTGATTTACACCAAGATGGTACCGATTATTTTGATTACCACCACACGGCTGATGACACACTTGATAAAGTAGACCCTGAAAAACTGAAGCAAAATACGGCCGCTTATGCTGTGTTTGCTTTTATGGCTGCTGATGCTAGAACAACAATCAAACCAAAACCTGCAAAATAATACATATTTTCTTACAGTTTGCAGCTTTGCTTCTCACCTTCCTTGTTTTAACTTATGTAAAACAAGGAAGGGACCAAGGACTACATGCTACTTTTTAATACCAGCAACTCACTGTCATTCTTCAGCAAAACAAAAACCTGCCCACAGTGCAACAGCAATGACTATCAATTAAAAAACCATAGTCGCTTTTTACGTTTTACTATCCTACCTATCCTGCCACTGGCATGGCGATATAAATACCAATGTGCTAATTGCCGCCACAGCGAACCTGTGTCAATCATCAAATTGCCATTGTTAGAGCAACTGTCATTAGTAAAGTATTTTGCAGGCTCACTCTTACTGATATGTTTATGTATATATTTTTACGCACAACATCTTGAGGAACTCACAACAAAGAAAATGATTCTAGATTCACCTCAAGCATTTGATACCTATTTAGTAAAAGCTGACAAGTTTTCGCATGAACCATTACGTCCAGAAAATTTGAAAGTGGCACAAGTACTCGAGTTCGACGAAAAGTTTATTACCTTTCAAATCAGCAATTATCGTTACAAACGCGATAGAGCAATCACAATGGCAATGCGCACTAGCTTATTAGTGCAAAAAGATTACTTTTCATCAAAGACACTGACCTTACCCCGCAAGGAAGTAAAGCGCTTATACGATGACGGTGCTATTTATAATGTACTTCGCCCATACGCATACAGTTTATATGGTGGGTTTGTTATGTTTCCACCGACACCAAAACCCTTATATGAAGGTGTAAAGCTCAATAAGAATAATCAGCAAGGGATCGTATATTATAAAGATGGCTTATTTGAAGATGCATTTGAAAGCTTTTTGCTCGCCAGTAAGGAAGGTTCTCAGTGGGGACAACTTAATACTGCGCAAATGTATCGTGATGGTGAAGGTGTAACAAAAGATATAACTCAAGCTATCTATTGGTATCAGCAAGCCGCACAACAAAATAACCATAAAGCAAAAGTGCAACTCAAAGAGTTATGCCAAGAGAATAGCTGCAAATAAAAAATGGCAAGCTATAAGCTTGCCATTTTAATTATAAAGATCATATTTTTACAAGGTTAAATGCTGGTCTAAAAATGCCAACACCTGCTTATAATAACGAGTGCGATGCTCTGGCTTGTAAAACCCATGCCCTTCATCTTCTAATAACTCGTAAACATAAGGATGATTCGCTTTTTTAAGCGCGGCCACAAGTGATTCAGCTTGTTCAATAGGTGCTCGCTCATCTTCCCCACCATGTACTATTAACACAGGTGCTTTTAACTTATCGATATTGTAGCTTGGGGAGAAGGCCTTTAGTTGGGCTTCATCAGTGCCAAGTACATTTTTAAGGTAACGCTGACCACTCTCACGCTCTGCCACATCGCCTTCATCAAACATCAGTGGTAAATCGTAAACACCAACAACACCGATAGCACACTTAAACATATCAGGCTCTATAATCGCACTTTGCAAGGCTGAGTAACCACCAAAACTGGCCCCCATAATACACATGTTATTTTTATCAACAGTTCCCTGCTCAATTAGGTGTTTTACGCCATCAATAATATCGTACTGGATCTCAGCTCCCCACTTTCTATGCCCTGCATGCTCAAAGTTACGACCAAAACCACCCGAACCTCTAAAATTCACTTTTAATACCGCCATACCGCGATTGGCTAACAGCTGTGCATCGGGATCAAACCCCCACCAATCACGAGGACCATGAGGGCCACCATGAGGCATAACAACCAGAGGCAAATTTTTCTCTGTTGCATTGTTAGGGAGTGTTAAATAGCCATGAATAGTTAAACCGTCGCGGCTGGTGAAGCTAATTGGTCTTGTTTCAGCCATTAATTCAGGCTTTAGCCAACTACGTGCTGAAAATAAATAACGTAGCTTGTTAGCTTGTGCATTAAAGATATAATAGTCACCAGGATTTCGGTCACTTGATGCAATAATGATATTAGTATTGCCATCAGCAGTGCTACTCACAAGCTGTACTTGGTTACCTGGCAATGAAGCCAAAAATGATTTTAAACGTGCGCTTTTGGGTGAATCAGAATCTATAAATGCATAAGTCGGGTACCCTAACTCAGTCTCAATGGCAAATAACTCTTTCGATGCTTCATCAATCCACACTTTCTTTGGTGAGACACTGTTTTCTTTATGTACTAGTTCAACACTTTTTGTTTTAAGGTTTAATTTATATAACCCGTCAGGCTCCCCATTTAAAGAAGCAGACATAAAAATATTGTCCCCCGATTTATCAAATGTCTCTAAGTAAATGGAGGTATAATTCACATCAGTAAAATCAAAAAGTTTCCAATCTCCGCCAGACTTTTCTTTTATGTGTATTTTTGCATTAATTAGGTCATCACTAGACGAAGCTATACGCACATTGCCTTCATGATCCGTTAAAAACTGTGCCATTTTTGAAGGTGAAGTGGTCACTTTACGACGTTTACCTGAAAAAACATCCACTTCATAAACAACGGTATGTGGCTCACTGTTTGCTGTCCATGGGTAAGTGACAATCAGCATTTTGCGCTTATCGTTCACTAAGGGATCAAGCACAAAAGAGGTGCCGTAAATAGGCGTGGCTTTTTTTAAACGGCTCCCGGTTTGCATTTCACCTTGATACCCTACTAAATACATTGCTTTAGAGCCATCAGCATTAACACCATAGAGCTCGCCATGATATTGCGGGTGATCTTGCCAACCTTTCAAATATTGCTTTTCAAGCACTATGCGCTCATCATTCACCCAATAGTAGTTTCCCACTTGTGCATTAGCTGGAAATCTAACGGCATGGCTTGGTTTAAAGCTTTTTGCATCAAAAATCACCAGTACACTTTTACCTTCAGCTTTAGTTAATACTGCAAGATAAGTACCCTTTGGTGAGATTTTAACGTTGTTATATTCGACATCTTTACTAAATAGATCAACAGGCAACGGTGTATCTTTGGCGTAACTCACGCTAATTGTTAATAACGTAATAAGTATAAAAAAAATTTTTTTATTCACAAATATTCCTTTTTTGTTCTGATTTTATTATGTACTGACTTATACTACCCTTAAATTAAAAAGTTATATTGGTAATAACAATAAACCATCTTTTTGTACCCTTTTTTATTTACTGCATTGTTGTATAAAAAAGCATTTTATACAACTTAAAAAAGATTTTTAGCTAGACGGGTGTTATCCGTATATCAACGGCCAATACAGCCTACCAGCGTTAAATGTTGCGAAGTTCCTGCTGATTCAAATGAATCATTTAGTACGCACTAACTTTATAGTCTCTATTAACACTTTGCCGACAAAGTTAAGCTGTCGGCTTTTTTGCTATAAATCTCATCACAATATAATGTATTAGCACAATCATCGCACCAGCCAACAAACCTAAAGTACCATCAAACAAAAGCGGCGCAATTACCTCTCCAACACTTCCTAAATGCGATAAACCATAATCAGTAACAGTTAGTTGCCAATGATGAAGTATACTAATACCGTGCACTAAAATACCGCCCCCCACCAAAAACATAGCCACAGTGCCTGCAAAAGCCAAAAACTGCATTAAACGTGGGGCAGCCGCTAGTAAACCCTTACCTAATATTTCTTTAAAGCGATTACCTGTTTGCAGGGCTTGTTTAAGCAAATATAATCCGGCATCATCCAGTTTTACTATCCCAGCAACGAGACCATATACACCTATCGTCATCAGTACGGCAATTACACTTAGTACAAGTGCCTGATTAAGTAAACTCGCTCCCGCAACAGTCCCAAGAGTAATTACTATTATTTCTGCTGATAAAATAAAATCTGTCCGGATTGCCCCTTTTATCTTTTGTTTTTCATATTCAACTAAATCAATATCTGCCGCCTCATTATGATCATTAGATTTAGCCGCAGGAAAAGCTTTCTCCACTAACTTTTCAGCACCTTCAAAACATAAAAAAAGACCACCTATCATTAATAAGGGCGTTATCAACCACGGCAGCCACACACTGATCAACAATGCCGCAGGAACTAACATGGTTTTATTTAAAAATGAGCCTTTAGCAACAGCCCATACAACGGGTAATTCTCGATCTGCACTTACCCCTGTCACTTGCTGTGCGTTTAAGGCTAGATCATCACCGAGCACACCCGCCGTTTTTTTAGTCGCAACCTTGCTCATAGTAGCTATATCATCCAATAGCGCAGTTATATCATCAAGCAATGTTAAAAGGTTTGTGCCTGCCATCCTTGTTCCTTAAATTTTAAAATTATTTGATTTTAACATAGCGTAAAGCGACACTTTCACCAACGGTTAATTTTCGTTTGCTATGCTGTGCAAATACCATAACTCAAGGATACCTTTTATGTATAAAGCACTACTATTGACTACGAGCTTATTAATCACACTCAGCGCCTGCACACAGCAGGAGAATATTGATACATTTACATGTGATAGCAAACTCAACGCAACCATAACCAACCAAGATGAAGAGTCTGCAACGCTTGATTACAATAAACACCAATATCAACTAATAAGGCAACGCAGTGCATCAGGCGTAAAATACACCAACAAAAACGTGCTATTTTGGACTAAAGGCAAAGAGGCTATGCTGATTATCGATGGCAATAAATACCACTGCAATTTACAATAACTCAATATCCTCTCATCCTTATATTTTATAAAAAGACTGCTACACTCATTATTTAGCCTGTATTTATGAGTGTGCTATGCAAACAATTGCAATAAAATATAAAGTGGTATTTGCATTTTCCGCAATTGGTCTGCTGATGCTAGCCAGTAGTAGTTTTTTTTATTGGTCTCTTGGCAAAATTAGCATCGCAAACTCAGATATTGAAACGCTCGCAGTCCCTGTGCAGCAGCAAAGTAAGGCACTGCAACTATCACTGCTGTCGATCACTAAATTTAATGCCGTCGCGTATAGCCAAAGTACAGTAGTAAAATTACAGCAAGAGCAGCAACGCACAATAGCTGAGCAAAAAAAGCTAAACGAAAAGCTCTCTCAACTGCAGCAACAGCTACAAGATCAGCCAAAAATGCAATCGCTACTATCACTTATAGGTAATAGCTATACAAACCTCGCTGAGACTAGCTCCAGCATGTTCAGTGCAAAAAAATCTGGCTTAGACGCTGGCATTGCTGTCGAAAAATCAAGCAGTTTTTATACAGAGAATCTCGCTACTTTAAGTAACGCGCTACTTGATTTAGAGCTTTTAGAAGTAACCAGTCAACAACAGCGATTATTGGATTCAATCGTGGGTACTGCAACTCGAATAGATGATCTACTTTTCACTCTTGCCAGTAATGTAAAAAGTATTAAGTACATTAGTTCACTAAAAGTGCTTAGCGAGCACCAACAAGACACTGATTTTTTACTTGATAATATTCGCTCAAACTTTACCTATTTACAGCAACAAGCCAGTGAACTACACAATGCAGCAAACTTTACGTCTCTTACAGCTCAAATGGCTGACGTTAATGAACAACTAGCTACCATTTACCAGCAGCAAAATACAATGCTTACTAATCGCATTTTAGCCGAAAAAACATTCACAGATTTTCAGCAACAATTTCAAGATACCGAACAACTAATAATCCAACTTACTCAACTTGCTGATCAACGCTTTACAGCCTTACAAAACGATGCAAAGTCAACAATAAGTACAGGCTCTACATTGGCTGTAATTATTAGCCTCATACTGATTTCATTTGCAGCTTTGATCTCTGTGCTGACTACAAGATCAATGCTTAAACCCTTAAATGCGGTAAATAAAGCGCTATCCAGAATAGCATCAGGAGATTTATCAAGACGTACTCACCCACGCAGTGATGATGAGTTCGGCGCATTATTAAATAATATTAATCGGCTCAGTGATGATTTAAGTAAATTGCTCGTTGATATCAGCGACAATGCACATACTTTGGACCAATCAGCAATTAGCACCAGCGAACAAGGGCAGCAAATGACTCTTGCAGCACAGCAGCAACTTACACGAATCGCAGACGCGGCATCACTTGCCGAAAATATGCTAAACAATTCTCAAACAGTATGTGAACAAGCTGATATTACCTCTAATGAAATAGCCAATGCTTCGCAATTTGCTAATGACGTAAACCAAATTGCTGATAGGAATAGTCAGCGAATTGAAGCGCTACTTACTCGTCTTGATCAAGCAGTACTTTGTACAGAAGAGCTCACGCAACACACCCAATTAATTGGCGCAATTGTAGATACTATTAGCAGCATTGCCGAGCAAACTAATTTACTTGCCCTCAATGCTGCGATTGAAGCCGCCCGAGCGGGTGAAAATGGCCGCGGTTTCGCTGTTGTGGCCGACGAAGTTCGCTCTCTTGCTGCGCGAACGCAAAGTTCAACGAGCGAAATCCATACCATGATCCAAACGTTACAACATCAAGCCAGTTCTGCCCATCATGAAATCAACGATGGCCAACAACAAGCACAACAATGCGTAACAAACAGCAGTGAGCTAAACCAAGCAGTCGATAAAATAAAAAGTACCTTAGCCACAATTAACCAAATGAGTCAGCAAATAGCTAACTCTTCACACCATCAACTTGATAACAGTAATGATATTAAACAAATCATGGCTAAAGTAACTATACAAGCACAAAATAATGCTAACCACGCCAACACTTTAGCCAGCCAAAGTGAGAATGTAAACCAACTAGCTCACTCTTTAGCAAGTGCTGTTGAAAGGTTTAAATTTTAATGTGCGAGCTATTCGCTTCTAAAAACAACTCAAATTCATCATTCGGTAAGCCCTTACTATATAAAAACCCTTGTATGTAATCGCAATTTAAATTGCGTAGAAAATCCTCTTGTTCTTGAGTTTCAACCCCTTCGGCAATCACTTTTAGTTTTAAATTATTTGCCATGGAAATAATGGCACTGACCAAAGCACAATCTTCAGTGTTATCAGGTAGTTCTTTTATAAACTCGCGATCAATTTTGAGCTTAGTTAACGGAAAGCGCTTTAAATAGCTTAAAGAAGAGTAGCCGGTCCCAAAGTCATCTATTGCTAAACCAACGCCTTGGGCGCGAATTGCTTGTAATTGCTTTAATGTTGTATCACTACTATCTGCAAGCACTGTTTCAGTAATTTCAAGACTTAAACACTCTGCTGCGAGTCCTGTTTCAGCCAAGCACTCTTTAACTAATTCAGATACATTCTGTCGGACAAACTGCACACTAGAGAAGTTAACCGTAATAAAGAAGTTACCATCGAGCTTACAACACCAGTTACTGGCTTGCTGACATGCTTCACGCAATACCCATGCGCCAATCGGCACTATCAAGCCTAGCTCTTCACAAATAGGGATAAAATCAGCAGGCGAAACATGACCTAATTCTGGGTTATACCAACGCAGTAGAGCTTCGCAACCGAGCCTTTCACCATCAATACTTATAATTGGTTGATAATGAATCGTAAACTCATTGTTACTGAGCGCTTTGTGTAACGCCCCCTCAAGCTGACTGCGAGCTTGTGCCTGTTCATGCATGCCTGGTGTAAAGAACTCAAAACAATTTCGCCCCTTTTCTTTCGCTTTATACATTGCACTATCTGCATTGCGAATAAGAATTTTACGCTCCAAGCCATCATCAGGGTAAAGCGTTATACCCATACTGCCCGAAACAAATACTTCATGCTCTGCGATTACAAAAGGTGAGTTCAAAGCATTAAGTACTTTTAACGCAATATGTTCAATTTGATTAACAGTATTGATGTTCGTCAGCAGGAGAGAAAACTCATCCCCCCCCAAGCGCGCAACAAGGTTACCACTACTCATACACGCCTTTATTCGTTTTGACGCCTCTAATAATAATAAGTCTCCCGTTGCATGTCCGAGGGTATCATTCACACTTTTAAATCGATCTAAATCAATAAAGCAAATAGCTAAGCGTTTTTGCTCTGCTTGAGCATGCAACATTTGCTGATCAACCTTATTATAAAAGTGCTGCCTATTTGGCAAGCCTGTTAACGTGTCTAAATTAGTTTGCAGCCACATTTCTTGTTCATTTTCTTTACGTAAGCTAATGTCGTTTAGAATTGCCACAAACATTTCTATATTTTTTGTATCATCAAAAACGACTGCAATACTCAGCCAGCAAGGGTAAATACAACCATCTTTACGTCGGTTCCATATTTCACCTTCCCACTGCCCTTGTGTATTTAATTGCAAATACATCGCTTTGAAAAACTCACTATTATGTCGGCCAGAGTTAAGTAAACTTGGCGTTTTCCCTAAGGCATCATCTTGTGAGTAACCTGTAATATTTATAAAAGCACGATTCACCATAATGATTTCGTTTTTGCCATTGGAAACAAACACTCCCTCATTAGTAGTCGCAAAAACAGTACTCGCTAAACGTTGTTGACGTCGCGTGGCTATACGCTCTGAAATATCATGTATAAAATGAATGCTTCCCAAGTGACGAGCATCATTATCAACCACTTTCGTACAGGTATATTCCCCCCAAAAATTTCCTTCTGCACCTTTATATTCATGCTCATTAATTGCATCGCTAGATAGTGTTTGGCTCACCTCAAACTCATACATAAAACGACCAAAAAGTGGCATTTTAGCGGTTAGTATTTGTTGTGCTTTTTTATTTGCAGCAGAAATACGTTGGTTCGGTTCAGCAAAAATAAGTAAGTCATCAATACTATCAAAAATAGCTTGCAGCTTAGAGCTATCTTGCTGCGCTGCTCGCTTTGCTCTTCGTAATCGTGTTGCCAGTACACTTAAAATTAGTAATAGTACGCATAGTAAAGCAATTGAAATAATCGCTAGTAAAAGCTGATCACTTTGCTTCTTTTCTATTTCACCTATTTGTATACGAATTAGCTCTTCGAGGTTTTCTTGGTAACGCCATAACTCTTTTTCTAAGCTTCGTTGTGAAGAGATATCATGAATCACCGACAACAGCTGTGTTTTACCATTAACATTAAAGGGGGTTGAATAGACACTGACAGTACGCATATCACCGCTTGCTAAACGATGTTTAAAAACAAAATAATTACGACCTTCAGTACGTGCAGCTGCACGCTCTTGTGCCACCTGCTCGTTAGTAAAAATATTAATTTGCTGAATAGATTTTTTTTCCAGCTCACTTACATTGAAACCATAAAATAAGGCCGCGGCATCATTTGCTTGAACAATATCACCTGACTCAGGGTCAATAATTAACATAATAGCACTGTGGTTTTTAAAAAGAGCCGGGGAAATAATAGTGGATAAATCATCGGCAGCAATACCCGTACGACAATGAAGGCAGGCCATAAAAATAATTACTTTTAAAATTAATACCTTATCAATAAAAGTTTTGCGCAAGTGAACCCCCCTTTCTTATCTAAAGTATAACTATAGCCCAATGAAACTTTAATGTGAGAAAGGCAATAAATGAAAAATAATAATGTAGCATAAACAAAGCCGAGTAAACTCGCTAATAAAAATGACTCAAGTATAATGATTCTAATTTAAGCCTTAAAGCAGCCGACAATGAAATATAAAGATCTCCGTGATTTTATCAAATTACTAGAAGAAAAAGGTGAGCTTAAACGTATTCACCAAGAAATTGACCCTTACCTAGAAATGACCGAAATAGCCGATCGCACGCTGCGAGCTCAAGGCCCAGCTTTACTGTTTGAAAACCCCAAAGGGCATTCGATGCCTGTTTTAGCCAACCTATTTGGCACACCTAAACGTGTTGCTATGGGCATGGGTAAAGATGATGTTAGTGAGCTTCGTGAAGTTGGTAAACTACTGGCATTTCTAAAAGAGCCAGAACCACCAAAAGGCATTAAAGAAGCGCTAGGGCAAATTCCGGTATTTAAGCAAGTACTTAATATGCCAGCCAAAGAAGTAAAAAAAGCACCTTGCCAACAAATTATCCTTGAAGGCGATGAGGTAGATTTAACTAAACTGCCAATCCAACATTGCTGGCCTGGCGATGTAGCTCCCCTTATCACTTGGGGCTTAACCGTCACCAAAGGACCTTACAAAAAGCGTCAAAACTTAGGTATTTACCGCCAACAATTACTTGGTAAAAACAAAATAATCATGCGCTGGCTTTCACACCGTGGCGGCGCACTTGATTTTCAAGAATGGTGTAAAGAAAACCCTGGCGAACCTTACCCTGTATCAGTCGCACTTGGCGCAGATCCTGCTACAATTTTAGGTGCAGTAACGCCTGTACCTGACACCCTAAGTGAATACGCATTTGCTGGCTTACTTCGTGGTAGCAAAACAGAAGTAGTTAAGTCGATATCAAATGATCTACAAGTGCCTGCCAGTGCTGAAATCATATTGGAAGGCTATATCATCCCTGGTGAAGTAGCGCCAGAAGGTCCTTATGGCGATCACACTGGTTACTACAATGAAGTGGATGAATTTCCAGTTATGACCGTCACGCATATGACGCATCGCAAGGATCCAATTTACCACAGTACTTTTACCGGCCGTCCACCAGATGAACCTGCAATTCTAGGCGTTGCACTAAACGAAGTATTCGTACCAATCTTACAAAAGCAATTTCCTGAGATTGTCGATTTTTACTTACCGCCTGAAGGCTGCTCATACCGCATGGCTGTCGTGACCATGAAAAAACAATACCCTGGCCATGCTAAACGAGTAATGATGGGTGTATGGTCGTTTTTACGTCAATTTATGTACACTAAGTTTGTAATCGTGTGTGATGACGACGTCAATGCCCGAGACTGGAACGACGTAATTTGGGCTATTACAACACGCATGGATCCCGCTCGTGATACAACTTTAATTGAAAATACACCGATTGACTATTTAGATTTTGCATCACCTGTTTCTGGCCTTGGTTCTAAAATGGGTATGGATGCAACCAACAAATGGCCTGGTGAAACAACTCGCGAATGGGGTGAACCTATCGTTATGGACCAAGCCACTAAAGACCGTGTTGATGATATTTGGCAAAGTCTTGATATTCTATAGTTTGATCATCTAACTGATGAATTAACAGTCTATAAAACCCCTGTGCAGATATGCTAGAATTGAGAAATTCGAATGCGTATCTGCAAACAGTGCTAAAAGGTAAACCATGCAAACATTACATGCTGACGTTGTTGCTATCAGCCCATTAACTGAATTTGTTCACAAAGTTATTTTAAAACCAATTGAAAGTGTTAAATTTGAAGCAGGCCAATACTTACAAGTTGTGCTTGGTGAGAAAGACAAGCGTGCATTTTCAATTGCTAGCCGTCCTTCACAGTGCGACGAGCTTGAATTACATATTGGCGCATCTGCAGTTGACTCATACGCCATGCAAACCCTTGAACATTTACGTGATGCACACGCTAACAATACCAAAGTAACCATTGAAACGGGCTTAGGTATTTCGCAACTACGCCTACAATGCGAACGCCCGATTATTTTACTCGCTGGCGGCACTGGTTTTTCATACGCAAAATCAATGGCTGATCATTTAAGCGAAATTGGTTGTGACCGCCCTGTTTTATTTTACTGGGGTGTACGTGAAGAATCGGCTTTATATGCACACACTGAAATGCAAACGTGGGCTAATAGCCGAGAAAACTTTACTTTTATCCCTGTCGTTGAAAACCCAACAGTCAGCTGGACAGGCCATACTGGCTACGTACATAAAGCCGTGATGAGCGATATTGCCTCCCTTTCGCCATATGATATTTACATGGCAGGGCGTTTTGACATGATTGGCATCGTACGAGATGATTTTATTGCTCATGGTGCAATCCGCGAAAACATGTACGCTGACGCATTCGCGTTTATTAAGTAATAAAAAATCCATTATAGCCAGCTTAATTATTTCAATTGCACCAAATTGATATAATTAAGCTGGCTACTGACACTCCCTGACAATACATTATGGTTTACTGTTCGCTCTTAAACAAGGAGCACAATTATGACCACTAACGTAATCGAAGTTATCACTTTTAAACTAAATAACGACACAGATTTGGCACAATTTCATATCGCCAATAATACCTTCCAAAACTTTATCGACAAGCAACCAGGAGTGTTTTATCGCTCACTTGCTAAACAAGCAGAAACCCAGCAATATATTGATGTTATATACTTTGCGACTCCCGCAGATGCGAAACGAGTGAGTGATATGTTTTTTGAAAACGAGCAGTGCCAACAATTTGCAGCATTAATTGAAAAACAAAGTGTACAATTAACCCATTACGAAGTATTAAGCCAAACAGCTTGCCAGCAAAGTTGAGCTACCTAAAGTCTGAGTTAAATTACTTCCCAAAAATCCGCTTAAATACATTAACTTAAACGATAAAGGATACGTTCGTGCATAAATCAGAGCGGCTGTTTCAATTAGTAAATATGCTAAAAGGTCGCCGCTTTGCGGTTACTGCAAATGAACTTGCTAACCGACTGCAAGTATCTCAACGAACCATTTATCGCGATATTCAACACCTTCAAAGTTCTGGCGTGCCAATTGAAGGTGATACGGGGGTTGGTTACCTAATAACACACTACGATCTTCCCCCAATGATGTTTACATTAGAAGAATTACAAGCGCTTCTACTAGGTAGTAAAATGGTGAGTGCATGGACTGACCCACAATTAGCTGCCAAAGCCCAAGCTGCAATAGCTAAAATAAATGCCGTATTGCCTGAAAAGCTAAAACAGCAAGTCGAAGAATTACCTTATTTAGTATCGGCCTTTAACCATGATAAAACCCATCAAGAAATTACATTGCAACTTCGTAAAGCTATTACCAATAAAACCTGTATTGAATTTCATTACCTAGATGTTAACCAGCAGCCAAGCCACCGCATTGTAGATCCTCTTGGGCTCGTATATTGGGGCGCAAAATGGACGCTCATCGCTCACTGCCAATTACGTAATGACTATCGGGAATTTCGCTTAGATCGCATTCAAAGCATTACCTCACTAGCGAATACATTCAACACCAGTTCACACAAAAGTCTCTCACACTATATTGAGTTAGTTAAAGCAAAATACCACGTTGATATTGATTGCCCGGAAAATAAATAAATTACCAACAACTGGTGATCTGATTGTTTTAACCTATCAGAGCAATCAACATAAACAATTTCCCAAAAACCCATTCATTAACCATACTTTGTACAAGTCATTAACGGGGAGAGACCCAAATGTTAAATACAAAAGTAAAAGATTTTATGCAACGCAAACTACCCAATATCACACCTGAAACTGAAATGACTACGGCTATTTCAGAATTACAAAAATTCAAACTGATGGGGGCACCTGTATTTAATGAGGATAAGTGTTTGGTAGGTTTTATTTCTGAACAAGAACTACTAAAACCTTTAATGCAAAATAGTTATTTTTGTGATGGCGTAGTCAAAGTAGCTCAGCTGATGCAAACTGATGTGGTTACCGTCAGCGGTGATACCAATATTATTGAACTAGCCGAACAAATGAAAACGGGAAAGCCAAAAAATTACCCTGTTGTAGAGGGCACAACGGTGATTGGTATGATTGGCCGAAGCGATATTCTTAAAGCTCTTTTTGACAACTACTTAAGCTGTCAAAAAGAACATTAGGTGGCGTGCGTCGCTGCTATTTAGCAGCGGCACTCTGTTTTAACTGTTGCTTTTCAGCATCACTCAAATAGGCTATCTCGAGTGCATTTACTTGCGCTTTTTCCATGTCAGCTTGCGTCAGACCAGCCGCTGGTGCGGCAACTGCATATTCATGCTCAATTTCAATGCCTTCAACAGCAGGATCATCCGTATTAATACACGCTAAAATACCATGATCTAAAAAGCGTTTCAGTGGATGCACATCTAAGCTAGCAACGGTACTCGTTTGCACATTACTGGTTAAGCATGATTCAATGCCTATGCGATTATCTCGCAGGTAGTCCATTAGCTTTACATCTTCAATCGCTTTTACACCATGGCCAATACGCTCTGCTCCAAGCTCATTAATTGCTTGCCAAATACTTGCAGCACCAAGTGCTTCGCCCGCATGAATAGTAGCGGCTAGGTAGGCATTTCGGACCTGTTTAAAGTGATCAACAAATAGCTCTCCCGGAAAACCAATTTCATCACCGGCTAAATCTACAGCCACTAAATCATTTTTAAATGCAAGCAACGCATCAAGCTCTTGTTGACAAATTTTGGTGCCATAAGTACGTGACATAATGCCAATTAAATTAGCTTTAACACTGCTGCTTTGAGTGGCACTTTTTATACCATCAACCACGGCTTCTACAACGCCTTGCGGATGCAGCCCTTGGCTTTGCGCCATATAATAAGGGCTAAAACGAAGCTCAACATAATCTAAACCTTGCGCTTGTGCATCTTCAATGTTTTCAATTGCAATACGACGACAGGCATCATAATCACCCAGTACGGCGACACCCCAATCTAATTTTTGCAAAAAGGCCATTAGGTTTGGTTCTGGATCAATGACTTGCACATGCGGTATTAGCGCCGCCACATTATCGGCGGGTAATTTGATATTGAACTGACGGCCCAAATCAAGAATAGTTTGCGCACGAACATTACCGTCTAAATGGCGATGGATATCTAGCAAAGGGAGTTTTTTATTAATCATAATTAGCACTCAGTCAGTTAAATTTGCGCGGATCATACGCACTTAAATAGGTAATTCAAGTTTAGATGATTTTGTTTTCTTTATTGAGGTCATTTGTCTGCATGACAAAGATGAAAACATTTAAAATAAATGCCAAAAACGCTTTATACACTTATTGTAAATAATGCCACATCGTTTTAAATAATTTATCAGCATCAATTGGTTTAGTTAAGTAATCGTCCATACCTGTTGCTAATGCTTTTTTCGCATCCTCATCATGCGCATTTGCTGATAAGCCAATAATAGGCAGCTCGCTCATAAATAGCTCATTACGAATAACCTTAGTCGCTTGTAAACCATCCATATTAGGCATTTGAATATCCATAAGAACTAAGTCATAAGGTGTCTGTGACACTTTTTCAATCGCCTCAAAACCATCATTAGCAATATCCGCAACGCACCCTTTTGTTTTTAATATTGCAGTTGCAACATGTTGGTTTAGGGGGTTGTCTTCTACTAATAATATTTTAAAATCAACAAACGATAAGCTGCTTGTATCTATATCGTTGAAGCGTGTTTCTAACTGCTCTGTTTTTGCTAGCGGTGAAATGCGTGGCAAAGTAAAAGTAAATGTAGAGCCCAGCCCTTGTTTACTTTCCAGGCCTATTGCTCCTCCCATCAACTCAACCAGCTTCCTACAAATACTTAAGCCTAAGCCTGTACCACCATACTGGCGTGAAGTAGAACTGTCAGCTTGTGCAAACGGTTGGAATAATTGCTGTTGAGCATTGTCGTTAATACCTATGCCTGTGTCATTCACACTAAAATAAGTAACGCTCTCACTTTGCCATATTTTTAATGTAATAGTCCCTGTTGCGGTAAACTTAATGGCATTATTTAGTAAGTTTAATAACACTTCCTTTAGCCGAATTGGATCGGTATCTATCTGTAATTGTGCGCCACGATCTAACTCCAACTGCAAATTGAGTGCTTTAATATCCGCCTCAAATTGCACTAAGTTCATAACCTCATCAATAAGGTGATTAACCTTTATGGGTTCTTGTGCTAAATCAAGCTTATCGGCTTCCATTTTTGAATAGTCGAGCACATCATTCAGCACCCTCAAAAGCACGCTAAGTGCACCATCAGCTTGTTCTATGTAACGGCGACCTTGTTGCCAATCTTGCTGTTGCAACGCTAAATAATGCAAACCTTTAATACCGTTTATTGGTGTGCGTACTTCATGACTCATGTTCGCTAAAAATTGGCTTTTGATTTGACTCGCTTCATCTGCTTTTTGTTTTTCTTGACGTAAAATCCGTGTTTGCTGAGCAACTTGCTCCCTCACCTGAATATTAGTACCCGTTACTGATATCAAGAAGGTAATTAACAACCAAACAAATAACATACCCACTATTTGTGCAAGCCAATACATGACCCATGATGTTTTTGATTTAGGCTCAAATAGCTGCACTTGCCAAATACGCTTTCCAAGTAAAAGTTGATACTCGTTTAGCAATTCAACATTCGCACTTTGAGTTTGATAAATTAATTGCTGATCATTCTCATCTGTTACATCGTAAAAATGGGCGCTTATTTTACTGTCATGATTAAACCATAACGATTGAGATAAGCGCGATAAACTCACCACCCCAACAACAAACCCTTTAAAATCACCCTGAGTATCTAAATCTCCAAACACAGGGAAGAAAAACAATACACCATTACCATCAGCATTACTTTGGACTAACCCTATAGGTTCACTTATTACCAATTCATTCAATGCTTTTGACATCATTAACGCATCATATCGCTGCTCATTGGAAGCCAAATCAAACCCAAGTACAACCTCATTTCCTACTATTGGATGGGCATATTGCACAGGGTAGTACTCATCTCGAATTGAGACAGGCTGCCAGCTTTGTCCTGATGACTTTTCTTTAATATAAAAATCATCAACCCCTTCAAGCTGAATACCCTGTTGGTATTGGGTTAGCTCGGCTTTAGTAACACGCGGTACCCATTCAAATGCTAAAATTTCATGGCTATAATCCAACTGCTTTGAAGTGAAGCGCTTAAACTCTTGGTAATTAACCTCATCACTACTGGCAAAAAAGGTAGCGAGAAGAGTCAAATGCCCTGTTATTTCAGATATTTTATGATTGATTTCAGATTGCACAGCAGCAATCTTAGCACTTTGTTTTTGAATGTTTTTTTCTTTTTTGACACTAGCCGCAGCGTAAAAACTCAGGCTAATCACCATATAGATAAATAACGAAGGGAGAATAACCTGTAGTCGATGGCGCATTTGTGAATAATTGAACGCTGCCAATATTAGCGGTGTAAAAATCAACACCCCTATACTGTCGCCAATCCACCATGCTATAAAATTATCAACGGCGACATGGGCAGGAATAACCTGATTATAAACTAACAGTGTAGTGCCTATTGACGCTGCAATAACACAACAAATAGGGCCTGCAACAATTAAGCTATGAACGCTGCGTTTTAAAGATGATAAATCTAAAGGGGCTTTAATTACATTTACAATGAGGTAGCTACCAAACCACGCCTGAAAAGTTGCAGCTAAAGAAACTATTAAAGCCTGAAGGAATACTTGCCAATGTAATATATCAACAACACGATCAAGGTGAGCAAGATTAGTAAGCAGTGCACCGAGCAAAATCCCCGCTAAAGCTCGGCGCCCACATAATAAAAAACCAGCTAAAGCGATACCCGATGGCGGCCATGAAGCAACAGCATATCCATCAACAGCCAATAATAAATTACTAAAAAAACCAGTCGTAAAATAAGCAAAAGCAAGGCTAACAGTCAGAGTAAATATATTCTTCATATGCTCTGGCGCTCCTATGCCGATATAAGCCTATTTAGATTATAGGTAAAGATCCAGCGCTTTTTGTGGCTGTGCACTTTTACTATAACTAAGCTGAGCTTGTGCTAAGTAATCTTTACTGTTTTCAGGGTTTAACGCCTTATCAAATACACGTGCAGCAAGCTCGTATTCGCCATGTGCATTCGCTAAACACGCTAGCGATAGTAATAAGTCTTGGTTATCTGGTTCTTTTTTCAGCGTATCTTGTAAGCTCGCCTGTAATTTCAGCGCATCTCCCGGTGCAGAAACGTTTAATACTTTGGCAAGATCATTATGTTGCTCTGATTTTTTAAGCATTTTTAATAAAGTTAGCTCAATTTCATTTAAACGCCCTACTTTTGCCATCACAGATAAATAAGCCATATGCGCTTTTACTTTCAAGCTTTTTGAGAGCTGTTGATATTTATCAATTAACTGCGAGTGCGGCTGTGCCATAAAATAAGCTGTGAATAATGACGACCACTGTGTATCGGTTAATGCTTGTTTACTTAATAAACGTGGCATAAATTGCTCAAGAGCCGTCCACTTTTGTTGTTGAACTAACACTTCCGCGTACATTTTCAGCTCTAATGCAGTTGCTTTTTTAGCTTCTGCTAATGCTTTTAAATCACCAGTCACCGTACTGCAATCGCCTGTGGCTAACCAAAGTTTAGCTGCTTTTAATTGATTTTCTGCTGAAATTTTCTCAAGTAAGGTAATTGCTTTATTTATCTCACTTTTTTGCAAAGCGGCTTTGGCTAATAAAGCATAGCGTACATCATGCCAATTATCCGCCACACTATTGTTTTCCAGCGCAAGCTCTAACTGCTCACTATCGCTGTTAATTAAACTCCAAATACCTTGTTCAATGGCTGCTTGCTTGCGCTCTTCACTGCGAGCAAAAAAGCGATGACGAGTATTACTGTATAAAGACCAAACATAGCGAATGAGTTTATAAGTAACATACAGTCCAAGTGCAATAACTAAAAATGCCGCACAAAAAGCAACAATTGAGCCCTCTAATGTAGTGTGATTAAACGAGATAAGTACATAGCCAACTTCACCGATTAACAAGGGTGATACAGCAAGCAAAATTGCAATGGCTAAAATAACCAAAATAATGCGTATCATTGTGCCCACTCCTTGACCTGCTCAGTACTTTTCAAAGTGATTTCAGGGTTAAAGTTTAGTGACTCTTTATTTAAGCCTGCCAATGTTTTAAGTACACTTTGTGTATGTGGATCATCTTGCTTAAAGTAATCACTCACTAATACATGAGCTTGGTTTAAAGCGGTAAAATATATACTTGCTTGTTTAGTTAAAAGTGCATCTTGCGCTTGAGATAAATACAGACTTAAACGCTGCTTAATTAAATGACGCTCTTGCTCTGTTAATAAAGGCTCAATTGCAATATCTTCACGTTGACGAATTTTAATAAAATTATCTTGCAGCTGTTCCCATGTTTTAGCTACGTTTTGTTGCCAGTCACTGACATCTTCACTCAAAGCATCTTGCTTCGTCGTAATTGCTACTTGTGGTAACGCCACCGCATTAAAATCTAACTTATCTATTTGTTCTAACACACCGTGAAGTTGTAAATAAATCGCTTCAGCAGGGATCGGTTTTACGATACTAAGCGCTTGCATATCACTATGAATTGCTTGGCGAATAGCACCGGTTCCTGGATGCTCTGCTAGCAAAGCATCTAATCGCGCCAGCACTGCGGCTGCACCTTTATAATCTTTCTCAGCCCATAACTTAAACTCGGCCATGCGTTGTAAACTTGTGACTTCGTGCGGATTAAGGCTGTATGCTTGTTGCTGAGCACGTTGCAATGCACTCTCTAGTTGCTTAGCTGTATTACCCGCATTCTCAGCCAAACTAGCAGCTACTTTTTGCTCACTATTAAATAACGCTTGTTGCAGTGTTTGCTGCGCTGCTTTCACTGCTTGCAATTCTTTACTCAATAATTGATTGTCAGCAGATAGCTGAGTAACTAATTGATTGGCTTGCTGCTCTGTATTAAATTTTTGATAAAATTGATAACCCACACCCGATGCAACGATTAGCGAGATAAGCAACGCCAAGCTGCCTGTTTTACTTATTTTTTGTTTATTATTTTGGTTCATCATGGGTTCTTTTTTAGCAGCTGGAGAAGTTGCCGCTGACTTTGCTGTTTGATTAGTTGATGATGCTGTTTTTACTTCAGCTGCCGGTGTTGTTGGCTTTGCATGTTCGCTCATAGTATTACCTTGACTGATGCAGGTAAACATAGCGCTATCGCTCGCACCTGCAGCAATGTGAATATTTTCCGAATTTACATGTTGTAGCTTGAGGTGTTCACAAATACGACTGCTAGCAACATAAAACTGGCACTGTCTTAACCATTCTAGTTGTTTTAAAGGAAGTTGATTAAAAATAGCATCAACCGCCGCATTACTAGTAATGACTATACCTTTAACATTAAGGCTTTGCCAGTGGTCTAGCCAGTTGCTTGGTTCCCCTTCGATTGGGGCTCGCTGATAAATCACTAAGTTATTTAAAAAAGCACTGCGCTGCTTTAATATTTTAGCTATTGTAGGACGACCATCTTTCCCCTTAACAAGCACAATATTTTGCCCGTCAATCTGTTGCAGCGACTGTAATGCAAGTAAACCTTCCGAATCATGCTGCTTAGGCACCGCGGCACGCACACCAAACCCTTGCCAAATGGCCTCTGCGGTTTTTTCACCTACAGCGTAAAACTGCGCTTTGGTGTTTATATCTGGTTTAAGTGCTAATAAAGCTTTGACCGCATCTTGGGAGATAAAAATAATTTTATCTGCGTTCAACAAAGGGGTTAATTGAGCGCTTTGTAGTGTGAAGTAATCAAGTGTTAAAACTGGAAATAAGGTCGCCTGATAACCCCCTTGCAGCAGCTTTTCTGCAAGGTCAGCGCCTTTTCCCTCTGGGCGAGTTATCAGGATATGTGACATTTATGCGTCTCGGTATACGTCAGCTAAAATTTTATCTGCACCTAATGCTAGTAGTTGCTCAGCTAATTGCACGCCCAACGCTTCTGCATCAATCGTGTTACCGCTAATTTCAGCGCGTAGTATTTCACTGCCATCGATAGCACCCACTAAGCCACGAAGATGAACCTGTTCGCCATCAACTAAAGCATAGGCACCAATAGGAACTTGACAACCTCCTTCTAAACGACGATTCATAGCACGCTCAGCATTCACGCGAATACGCGTTTCACTGTGCTCAAGTGGTGCAAGCAATGCTTTGGTAGCCTCGTCATCAATACGACACTCAATACCAACAGCCCCTTGTCCATTGGCCGGTAGCGATACTTCAGGCTCAATAAACGCTTTAATACGCTCATGCATGTCAAGACGAATCAAGCCAGCCGCAGCTAAAATTATCGCATCGTATTGGCCGTCATCAAGCTTTGCTAAACGGGTATTTACATTACCGCGTAGATCACGAATCTCTAGATCCGGGCGCAACGCACGAATTTGACACTGACGACGCAAGCTTGAAGTACCCACAATTGCACCTTGTGGTAACTGCGCAATATCAGCGTATGTATTGGACACAAACGCATCGCGCGGGTCTTCACGCTCACAAATCGTGTGCAGCGCTAAACCTTCTGGAAAATCTACAGGCACATCTTTCATTGAATGCACGGCAATATCAGCACGGCCATCTAATATAGCTTGTTCAAGCTCTTTAACAAATAACCCTTTTCCACCAATTTTAGCCAGAGGTGTATCTAAAATAATATCCCCTTGAGTCGACATCGGCACGAGCTCAACAGTAATGTCTTTATGAAAATGCTCAAGTTGCGCTTTTACAAATTCTGCCTGCCAAAGTGCTAAGGCGCTTTTTCGGGTTGCTATACGAACGAGTTTATTTGTGTTTGTCATAATAAAAAGTATCCAATTTATGTTCTTTACTTAGCCCTGCGCTGCAGCGTTTATCTGGCTAATATACGAAATTCTTTTTGTGCTAATAAGTGACCTTGCTGATCAATCACGTCAACACGCCAGTGGCCAAGTTGCTCTGATAAAATATGCTTCTTTGAATAAGTACGATAACGCGGTGATGTGACATCAAGTTCAATACTGGCCATTATTTCGTTTTCATAACGCCAAACATGGGTCACTTTTTGCCCTTGTAAATTTTTAAGCTCACTAAAAAAAGCTATAGTATCAACAAATTCACCAATTCGAATATCCGCTTTTAAGACATTAACAGGCTCGCGCCCCACTACATCACGCGTCAATACTGCTCGGCTTACTTTGTCTGTATCTATTTTTGCACCCAACGCAACACTTGCAACATGGGCGGTACTGGCAAAACTTTTTGGCTGAGCGACTGTTGAATCAGTCTCATCTGATACTGTCGTAATGTCAGCTTCAATATTCAGTGCTGTTGTTTCACTTAGTTCTGACTCATCGTTATTAGCGCTCTGTAAATCGATGGCATGTTCAATCTCAGCCATCGAGTTATTTGTAATTAGCGCAGGCTCAACCTGCACATCATCACTTTGTTCAATTATAGGCGTAACGAAAGGGAGATCTTCATCAGCACCCTTCGTAGAAACTAATATCGGTACGTCATTTGACACATTAGGCAGATCATTTTGCTCAGCATTAACCGAGCCCAATAGGCTATAAGTAAAAACAACTAATGCAAATAAACCCAGTAAAGTCACAGTGGCAATGCGTTTCCAATGCCATTGATAGGTTACTGACGGTGCACTTGGTTCTGCACGCCTCATATTTGCTGTAATTACTATTTTTTGTTTCATTTTAGCCTCGGTTACTCAACACTATTAACTTAAGCGAGCAATTAACCATTGGCGAATAGCCGCTAGTTCTTCCCCACAAACCTGATGGCCCATTGGGTATTCTTGCCAACTTACATCCATGTTATGCGCTGATAATATGTCAAACGCATGACGACCCGCGCCATAAGGCACAACCTGATCTTGGCTTCCATGAGCCATAAATACAGTTAAGTCTGTATGTTTTGCTTCTGCGGTTAATTTCTCTGGCACGCACATATACGTTGAAAGTGCCATTACTCCTGCAAGCTTTTGCTCTAAACGTGGAGCTAAATGCAGTGAAACAACACCGCCCTGAGAAAAACCAGCCAATATTATTTTATCTGCTGGAATACCTTTTTCAATCTCATGGCTGATCAACGCTTCAACTTTGGCGGCAGATTCCCGTACCCCAGTTTCATCCGCACGTTTATCAAGATCCATTGATTTAATGTCATACCACGAGCGCATTTCCATGCCACCATTAATAGTGACGGGTTGCACCGGCGCATGTGGAAATACAAAGCGTACGCCTAAATCATCAGGAAGTGAAAGTTGAGGTGCGACCGGTAAAAAACCATCACCAGAATCGCCTAGGCCATGTAACCAAATAATCGTTGCTTGATGCTTTGCTTTAGCTGGATATTCAACAAACTCTAAACTCATAATTCAGACTGCCATTGTACAGGTTGGCCGGCTTGACGAGTTGTTGCTTCATTCATAAACTGCCAAAATTCAGCACCAGAGCGGTTATCTATCCATTTATCGCCACGTAATTCAAAGTGGTGACCATTAAATTTTGTTGCAACCCATACTTGATGTAATGGTGCTTGCTTATTAATTACAATTTTACTGCGATCGGCAAAAATAATCTCCAAAATACCTTGTGCAGATTCATAATCAAGATCGGCTTCACAGTCATCCACTTGCTCTTCAATTGTGAACATAAGTGCTTCGGCTAATTGGTGGTATTCATGATCAGTCATTATTATTTCCTTTACGGCAGTAGGATAAATTTGCTTACGGTTAGTGTAACAGGAATAAAATCATCCGCGAATAGCTGCATTTTTTAGATATTCTGTTAATCTGCGATTATAAAGCCAGCAACACGATTAATCTAATGAAAGAGATGCATCTTAAAAAATTAAAACGACTTTCCCCTCTTGGTGTACTACTTATCGCTTTAGCTGGTTGCGGACAAAGCGGACCACTGTATTTGCCTGAAGAAAATACGCAGCCAAATCAAACAGAACAAGTAACTGAATCAGTAGCAAACCAAGACACGCCAACAACCGAATCGAAACAGGACTAACAAATGGACTTTTTTGACTATAAAAATAATCAGCTGCATGGCGAAGACATCGCTGTCAGTGACATAGCAGCACAATATGGTACACCTTGTTATATTTACTCACGCAAAACATTTGAACGTCACTACCTTGCGTTTGCACAAGCGGCTAAAAACCATAAAAATTTAGTGTGCTATGCCGTTAAAGCTAATTCAAATATTGCAGTATTAAATGTGTTGGCTCGCTTAGGTTCTGGTTTTGATATTGTCTCTAAAGGTGAGCTTGCCCGTGTTATTGAAGCGGGTGGTAACGCCAGTAAAGTAGTTTTTTCCGGTGTTGCAAAAACAGCTGACGAAATTGCTTATGCGCTAAAGCTTGGAATTAAATGCTTTAATGTTGAATCTGTATCTGAACTTGACCGTATATCTGAAGTAGCCAATGAGCTTAATTTGGTTGCGCCAATTTCGATTCGTGTTAATCCTGATATTGATGCAAAAACTCATCCCTATATTTCAACTGGCTTAAAAGAAAATAAATTCGGTATTGATATTCTCACTGCAGTGAGTGTTTATCAATATGCCGCTTCATTACCTGGTTTGAAAATCACCGGTGTTGATTGCCATATTGGCTCGCAGCTCACCGAAATAAAACCATTTTTAGAAGCGTTAGATAAAGTACTCGCCCTTATTAATGACTTAAAAGCCAATGGTATTGAGCTAAGCCATTTAGATATTGGCGGTGGTTTAGGCGTGCCATACAATGGTGAAACACCACCACATCCAAGTGAATATGTGGCTCATATCACTGACCGTTTAACTGACTACCAACACCTAGAGCTGATTTTTGAGCCCGGCCGTGCCATTGCCGCCAATGCTGGGATTTTAGTAACAAAAGTTGAGTTTATTAAGCAAAACCAAGATAAGTTCTTTGCAATAGTTGATGCGGGCATGAACGATATGCTGCGCCCTGCGTTATATCAAGCATGGCAAAATATTGTGCCGGTAACGCCACGCAATGACGATACCCCCACACACAACTTTGATATTGTTGGGCCGGTGTGTGAAACAGGTGACTTTTTAGGTAAAGACCGCATGCTTGCACTACAACAAGGGGATTTACTTGCCCAACGTAGTGCCGGTGCTTATGGTTTCACAATGAGCTCAAATTACAACTCGCGCCCGCGCGTAGCTGAAATTATGGTTGATGGCGAACAAAGCCATTTGATACGCGCTCGTGAAACTGTCGAAAGCTTATGGCAGGGCGAGAAAATTTTACCATAAACTTTTTGTAACACGGCTGCTCTGTGGCATGATTAGCGCAGAGCAAATCCGAATTAGAGCGCTATGTTAGTTAATTTTTCCAAAATGCACGGCCTAGGCAACGATTTTGTTGTAATTGATAACATTACACAAAACGTTTTCTTGTCACGAGATCAAATAAAAAAACTGGCCGATCGCCATTTCGGCATTGGCTTTGACCAATTGTTAATGGTTGAAGCGCCCTATTCTCCCGATCTTGATTTTCACTATCGTATTTTTAATGCTGATGGCAATGAAGTCGAGCAATGTGGCAATGGTGCCCGCTGTTTCGCCCGCTTTGTGCGGATGAAAGGCCTGACCAACAAACACAAAATTACTGTGTCTACAAAATCAGGTAACCTCACCCTGTATATCGAAAAAGACGGCCAAGTGACCGTTAATATGGGGCACCCTAATTTTGAGCCAAGCAAAATCCCGCTTAAAGCCACTAAACGTGAACTGACATATATTATTCGTGCACAAGAACACACTGTTTTTAGCGGTGCGGTCTCAATGGGCAACCCTCACTGCGTATTAGAAGTTGACGACATAGTAACAGCCGATGTCAGCACGTTAGGACCATTGCTTGAGAATCACGAGCGCTTTCCGCAGCGCGTAAATGTAGGTTTTATGCAAGTAATAAACGAAGAGCACATTAAATTAAGAGTGTGGGAGCGCGGCGTAAACGAAACACTAGCCTGTGGTACAGGCGCATGTGCTGCGATGGTCATTGGCCAAATTCAAAATAAGCTAGCCACCACAGTGCAAGTTGACTTACCAGGCGGAAGTTTACAAATTCGCTGGCAAGGTGAAGGTCACCCAGTGCGTATGACAGGCCCTGCGGAGCATGTATTTGATGGTCAAGTTGCCTTATGAGTAACATTCCCAGTAAACTAACAAATGAACAAGTTAGTGAGTTTTTGCTAGAAAACCCTGATTTTTTACTGCAAAACCCAGCACTGTTAACGCAACTTGAATTGCAACAGCATGCTCAAGGCGCCACCTCTTTAGTGCATATTCAGCAGCGTCAATTGCGTGAACATAATGCAATGTTAAAACACAAAATTGATGAACTTATTGAACACGCAAAAGAAAACGAGCAAATTTATAGTTTATTTAGTGAGTGCCACCGCCAACTGTGGACTAATTATGACTTTAAAACGCTAGCAGTAAACTTACGTAATATTATTTGTACCAATGCGGCTATTAGTGAATGCCATTTACTTAAGTATGACACTAAGTTTGATGATTTAATTACACATCGCTTAATGAACGATGGTACGTACCTTGGCCGTGTAAGCCAGCAAGAACGCGATTTACTGTTCCGCCCACAAACACAATCAACTGCGCTTTACTTAATTGGCAATAGTAAACACCCAGTGGCTATTTTGGCATTTGGCAGTGATGATGCAAACCACTTTGAACCCGCCAAAGACAGCCTGTTTGTGCTTGAATTTGTACGCTCATTACAATTGAGATTACTGGAACTTGAGCTGGCATGATCGAGCCGCAGCCGCCAAGTGTTGATGAATTGCATGAGCAATTAAGCGACCAGTGGCGCACACCTATTCAATCATTTAGTGATTATCTGCGTTTTGAAAGGCAATACTCTCCACACACGATCACCCAATACACCACGCAACTGAACTTTGCTGCGTTGTATTTCAGTAAGCTATGCGATGATTGGTCAAGCGTACAAGGTGAACATATTCGCCGCTACAGTATGCAGCTCAGAAGCAAGCAACTGAGCGGGCGTACAATTAGTTTAAAGCTCAGCTGCATTCGTAGTTTATATAAATTTTTAAAAGCTAAAAATATCGCCCAACAAACACATTATCATAACCCTGCAGAGGCAATTAAAGGCCCTAAATTTGCCAAGCCATTACCTAAAAATCTTGATGTAGACCAAATGGCACGGTTACTTGATATTCAAGATGACGACCCTCTTGCGATTCGTGATCAAGCGATAATGGAATTAATGTATTCTTCTGGCCTACGTATAAGTGAGTTAGTTGGTGCTAACCTACAAGATATAAACCGCAGCGCCAAAGAAATTTTAGTACGGGGTAAAGGCAGTAAAGAACGCTTATTACCCGTAGGCGGTAAAGCATTAGAATCATTAAATAAATGGCTAAAAATACGCCCTCAATTTGCTCATCCTGACGAAATTGCGGTATTTGTTAGCAGTAAAAAATGCCGAATATCAGCACGTCACGTTAGGTCACGCATGCAAGAATGGGGAATAAAGCAAGGCATAAGTAGCCAAGTCCACCCGCATAAATTACGCCACTCTTTTGCATCTCATATTTTAGAATCTTCTGGTGACTTACGCGCTGTGCAAGAGTTATTAGGGCATAGCAGCTTATCCGCAACACAAGTTTACACTCATTTAGATTTTCAGCATTTAGCAAAAGTGTACGATAACACGCACCCTCGCGCCAAAAAGCGCACAGACCCAGAATAAGGAGCTTTTATGATCCGCTTTAATCGTGCTATTTCCCCTTTTTCCGTGCTTAGTTTTGATTTAGACGATACCTTGTATAACAATCGCCCCATCATTAAAGCCGCAGTACAGGCGCAGTTTGACTATTTAAACTCACTCACTCAGTGGCAAGCACAGGGTAGACATTATTGGCAACAATGCCGTGACCAAGCAGCTCAATCAAACCCCGCTTTAATTGATAATGTAACCCTATGGCGTAAACACACGCTTATGCTAGGGTTAAGTAAAATTGGTTATCACGATGCTGAACTCGAATATCATGTAAACAATGCCTACACAGCATTTACTGACGCACGCAGCAATATTGTCGTCAGTGATCAGGTACTCGAATTACTCTCTCAACTAGCTAAGCAATATCGCTTAATTGCTATTACAAATGGCAATGCTGATGTTGAACAGTTTAACTTAAAGGGAGTGTTTGAACTCGTATTACAAGCTGGCATGCATGGAAAAGCCAAACCACACCCAACCATGTTTGAGCAAGCTTGCGCGTATTTAAATGTCGCTCCACAGCAAATTTTACATATTGGTGATAGCTTAGATTCTGACGTACACGGCGCTCATAATGCAGGTTGCCAATCTGTGTGGTTAAACGATCAGCATATTAATTATGCTTACAAGGGGTTACCTGACATAGAAATTGCGAATGTGTTTGCTCTCAAGCAATTACTTAATTCTGCATCAGGGCAATAAAAACAGGATGCAAAGCACGCTATACGTCAAAGTCATCACACTGTTATTATTGGCCTCAGTCGCTTTAAATGGCTATTTTTTATGGCCAAAAGAGCAGGTGCAATTAGCATCAAAGCCGACGTTAATAACACACGAAAACACCTTGATAAATGATAAAAGCAAAACCAATCCGCTATATGAACAAGCCACAGCTGATTTTCAGCAACAGCGTTTTTCTCAGGCGGTTACAAGCTACCAAAAACTAAAAAACACACACCCTTTACACGCTGAGCGCCTTTATTTTCACTGGCTCGATACGCTCGATAATTGGCTTAAAAATAATGAGCTCACCGTTGCAGATACTTTTTTACAAGCGTTTTTAAACAAGTACCCTTATGATATAAAAATGCTACGTCTTAATGCTGAGCACTTAGTTAAAAATCAGCAAATTCATCAAGCGATTGTCGCGTTTTTTTCTTTAAATTCATTCGCAAATGAGAGTGAGCAAGCTTTTATTTTACAACGCTTACAGCAATTGACCTTCGCACAAATAAATACGTTGAGCAAACAACATGCTTGGCAAAAAATAGTTTCTCAAACTTCTGTGTGGCTTGATTATGATAACGACAATCCTCATTACTTACTCGCATTGGCAAATGCGTATTATCAACTCGATGATATAACCAGCTCACAATCAACTTTAGAGCGCTTTGCAGTGGAACACCCGCTACAAAAACAAGTTGATGAACTACAAATGCAGATAACACATGCACAAAGTGGTGTAGATTTAATCTCACTCAAATCATACGGCGCGCACTATTTATTAAACATGCAAATCAATAGCTCATTCAATACCGAGCTAATGATAGACACCGGCGCGAGCTATACGGTGATACCCAATACAGTATTTCAAGCATTACGACCAATACCAGACTATATTGATAGCATAAGAGTTAATACTGCCAACGGCCAAGCAATTGCGCAGCGCTATCAGGTAGATTCCATTTTAATTGGCAAACAATATATTGAGAACTTTGAAGTATTAGTAATTGATAGTCATAGTGACTATGGATTGCTTGGTATGAACTTTTTACAATTGTTTAAATTTAATATAAACCAACAAACTAATCAGCTAGAGCTAGCTAAATAATTAAGGATAACTATGACACTCAATGACTTTTTAAGTCGCCTAGCGGACGAACCACAGAATATCGCTTTTGCAGATACAATGGCCGTGATCGAAGCAAATTACACATTTACACCTAGCGCATTTAATAATCATGGGCTGAAAAGCACTGCAACTGAAAACAATGGTTCATGTAAAATTTTTGCTTTTGCCAAACTCAATCAGCTAACGAAACAAAACACCTTAGATTGCTTTGGCGCATTTTACCGTGATGACGTTCTGAAAGATCCTGATAACAACGACCATATGAACATTCGTACTTTTATGTTGGCACCAGAGGCAACACCGTTTTTAGGTCTCACTTTTGAACAAAAAAACGTACTTATTCCATCCTTTAGCAGCCAAATAGAAAAATAGCGTATATAATTCAAGCTATCATTTTTGAAATTATTAACTCAGGAGCTTATATGACTGATGTGAGCAATTCAATAAAGCGTATATCGCAAGCACCACGAAAAGATCCTCTTATAGATTTAAAAACCCTCAGCACGACGGCTAAATCAGCAACAGTGCGCGCAAAGTTAAGGGCTAAAATGAATAGAGCAACGATTACAATCGCTAAAAATGGATACATAGTTAAAGTTTCCCCCGATGGTCAGGAAACGAGAGTTAAATCCCTTACAGCAATCCATAACTTCCCATCTTTAGTTGATGATTTATGTCAAGGCTGAGACTAATTGCAGGCCCTAATGGTTCAGGGAAAACAACTCTCACGGATGAGTTGCGGCAAAAATACGATGTACCTCTGGGTCAATACACAAATCCCGATGAAATTGAAAAATCACTTTTAATTGATGACCCAATTAAAAGGTCACAGCAAGCACAATTAATATCAAAAAACTTACGACAAAGCTGGCTCGATAAAAAGATTTCTCACAGCTACGAATCTGTCATGAGCCACCACAGCCATCTCGACTATATCTCTCAAGCAAATATGTTAGGGTTTAAGAGTTACCTCTATTATGTATGTATAAACGACCCTGAAATTAATTTAGATCGCGTTGATGAGCGTGTGGTATCAGGAGGACATCCAGTACCACCAGAAAAAATATTGAGCCGCTATGAGCGAAGTCTGAAGCAGTTGTATGCTATGACAAAACTTTGCCACAGAGCATATTTTTTTGACAACTCCAATGAATTAACCCCTTTCGCTGAAGTTACGCCTAAAGGCTTTTTAGATATCAAAGAAAAAGCATATAACAAATTGCAGCCAGTGTGGTTTCGTAGTCATGTGCTACTCAAATGGAAAAAAGATAAAATCCGAATAATCCGTTAACGCTCTAAAAAATAAAATTAATACAAGTGATTTTTACCATAAGGAACTTCTAACATATTGCTCGCTGTTTTTTCGCTTTGACCACACATTTCATCGTATGCACTGGTATGGCGTAACACCATTTGTGCGTAGCTCAAATGATCAAGGCGCTTTTGAATATGCAATGGACTCAGCCCTCGAATAAATTCACCTTTTTCGTCAGTGACATAATATTCAACGTTATTAATCATTACTGATACTTGGTATAACGCCATTTCCAATGAATGAACAATGACTTTTTGTAACGGTTGATGATCTTTAAGTTCTGATAATTTAATAGCCATGATCTGACCTTTTTAGTATTAGGTTAAATTATCTGTACGCAGGTTTGATATACTTTGATCAACTTAAAACCAAATGAATTAATTAATGACTGAACAAACTCGCCTTGCTAAATATATCGCTCATGCGGGTGTTTGCTCTCGCAAACAAGCCTCTCGCTTAATTGACGAAGGTATAGTAAGTGTTAATAACCGCCCAGCAAACCATATTGACCATGTTGATGATAACGACAATATACGTATCGATGGCAAACGAATTCAAGGGCGTGCTGCGTTAACCTATTTTGCTTATAACAAACCCGTTGGCATTGATTGTAAACTCAATCCAAATGATGCAAGTAGCCTCATTCACCATTTACCTAGTGGTACGCGTGTTTACCCCATTGGCAGACTTGATAAAGATTCCCGAGGCCTCCTAATACTCACTAACGATGGCGAGTTTTGTAATCAACTGATCCATCCTGACTTCCACCAGCCAAAGCGTTATTTAGTGACTGTTGATAAACCACTTGATGATAAATTTTGCCAAACAATGGCAAAAGGGGTGCCTGTTGATAAGCACATCACCTTGCCTTGCACAGTTGAAAAAATAGCTGAGCACCAATTTAGCATTATTTTAAAACAAGGCCTTAACCGACAAATACGTAAAATGGCGCATTATTGTGGCTATAAAGTTGTTGATTTATACCGTGAGCAAATTGCCGACCTTAATTTAGCGACTCTCAACTTAACTGAAAACACCCACCTTAAAATAGACAAATCTAACATTTTAAAAAATTAATTTATTTTTCATAAACTAGTTGCAAATTATGATTACAGGTGTAATCTGTTATTAAAGATTACACTTGTAGGCAATATATTAATGATTGAGTTATCTAAAGCAGAATTTGAAGTGCTTGATGCCCTGTGGGTTAACTACCCTGCCACAGCAAGCCAAATTATCGAACGCTTAAATGACGAAAAACAATGGCACGAAAAAACCATTAAAACTTTACTCGGACGCTTAGTAAAAAAAGGCGCTCTGAGCTTTGAAAAAGACGGTCGCCAATACATTTACACGCCTTGTATGGAGCGTGCTGAATACACACTAAAAGAAAGCCAAAACTTTATCGAACGCTTTTTTAGTGGCCGTATTGCACCTTTGGTAAGCGGCTTTGCTAAATCCGAGCAACTTTCTCAACAAGACATCAATGAGCTAAAAAAAGTGATTGATGAGTGGGAAAAACAGCAAAAGTAAGGGATTACTATGTTAGAAATTACCTTTAACTGGCTTATTGAACAGCAATTATTAATCAGTGTAATCATATTCAGTTTACTCATTTTAGAGCGCTATTCGCTTAAGTGGCTCAGTGCAAATTTTGTGTATAAGTTATGGTTATTACTACCCGTTGCACTGCTGCTCGTTAATTTACCCGCGCATTTAAAGCCATTACAAAGCTCGATTATAAGCACGATGCTGATCACCCCAAATCAAGCACTGAACACTCATTTCAGTATTAGCTGGGCACTATTGTATAACGTAGTGCTTGGGTTATTGCTTATTGCTACGATTGTGACGCATCAGCGCTTTATCAAGCAATTAAGACTAACCAAGCTTAATGATGAACAACTGACCATCAGCAACCCTAATATACAGTTACTACAAAGTGAGGTCGTCAGTACCCCCATGGTGATTGGCCTATTTCGTACTCAATTAGTGATGCCAATCGATTATATGCAAAAAGTCGATAGTGCGTCATTAGTACTGATCATAGAACATGAAAAAGTACATATAAAACGCGCCGACAATTTATTCAACATGCTGCTATTAACAACCACCTTGGTGTTTTGGTTTAACCCATTAGCATGGCTTGGCTACATCAGCTTTAGGCGTTTACAAGAGCTTTCATGCGATGAAAAGGTACTCAAAAATAAAACCACCCAACAACGGATTTTATACAGCAAAGCGCTAGTAAACTGTGCTGCAAATACCCGCACCAGCTTAATGGCATATTCACACTATGGAGATAAAAATACGATGTTACAACGACTCAATCAAATCAAACACACTGGTAGTAGCTCAATGATTGCCAAAGGCGCGCTACTCATTTTTGCTGCGGGAATGCTAAGTAGCTTTGCTATTGCAAAACAACCTGATGGGATGAAACAAGTGGATAAAATCACGCCAATTATCCGCATTGAACCAAAATACCCCACTCAAGCCGTCGAACAAAGTATAAGTGGCTCAGTGGTATTAAAATACGATATTAGCCCAACGGGAAAAACACTTAATGTATCGGTTGTCAGTGCTAGCCCTGACGGTGTATTCAATAAGGAAGCTAAAAAAGCGCTAAAACAATGGGAATATAAGCCGTCGGATTCAGGCTTTAAAGATTTGCTCGTACGGTTAGACTTTGCAATAAATGATGATTATAAATCAAAAGATTTAATAGAAAAAATTACGGTTGCTTCCAAGTAAGCATTTGTACCCAAAGACCCCAAAGCAAGCGCCTTGTTTAAGCCGCTTGCTTTGGCGTTTATACTGCAGCAAAATCAATCACGAAAGGTCAACACGCCCAAGTAACCTCAGCTTTTAAATCAACGTATTACATACTGACCGCAATCATTGCCACGGCAGAACCTAAGCCCACAAACCACACCAATGAACGTAATACATCTAAATTTAAGTAATAAAAAACACAATATAATACACGTGCAATAATATGGGTAATAGCGAGCAATTCGGTTACCTGATGAACACTGTTTGTCCCTAACACCACCGCCAAAGCCACTGCGAATACCGCCAAAGCTTCAAAACAGTTTTGATGTGCAGCTAAAGCTCTTGCGCCAAACCCTGTTAGCTTAGTTTGCTGGTCGCGCGGATGTTTATTATCGTAGCCATCGAGTTTGTTCATCGCGAACGCCACCGGAGCCTTAGCAAAGTAAGGCATCAGTACAGCAAGTAGTGCGCAAATAAGTAATATCGTCATTGTTATTCCTCGTTAACCTGAGTTTAAGTTAGTTAAAATTTTAATTAACTTAGCACAGCTAAACTCAACTCGTTATAACTTAAGACACAATTCGAGTAATAAAAAAGCCGCGATTGCTTATATAAGCAATCGCGGCTAGCAATAACATCACACTAACTATAGCGCAGCGTGAGGTATTTGAAACTGTGGCATATTGTCGCAGTTGATGAATATTCATAAGCGGTAATCCTCCCTCGCTTTAAACTTCGCGGCCTGTTAACTTACCTCTCACTGCTATTTTTTTGTAACGATCATGATCTGGATATTTTTCACTTTTTTAGCCGCCTTTATGCAAGCGTGGCGTAATGCACTGCAAAGTAAATTAAGTAATGATATGAGCGTAGCGGGTGTAACATTAGCGCGCTTTATTGTTGCCAGCCCTATTGCCGCGATTTATCTTTATTCACTTTATCAATACCAGCCGACAGCTATGCCCTCATTTAATAATACCTTTTGGGCCTTTATTGTAGGTGCAAGTGTGATGCAAATTATTGCTACTGGTTTAATGGTTAAGCTATTTAAAATGAACAATTATGCTGTGGGTGCTGGGCTTGCAAAAAGTGAAGCGCTGGTTGCCGCAATTCTAGGCGTACTGTTTTTTGGTTCTGCACTGAGTTTACTCGGTTGGTTAGGGGTGTTTTTAGGCGCTATCGCTGTATTGATACTCAGCGGTATTACTAAAGTTAAACAGTTTAATTTAACCACCGCCTTGCTTGGGCTTGCCTGTGGCACCTGCTTTGCGCTTACTTCGTTGTGGGTGCGTGAAGCAAGCTTAAACTCGGGCCTATTATTTCCTCACTCTGCAGCATGGGTCTTACTATTTGTGATCAGCCTACAAAGTATTATGTTACTTGTGTATTTAGCTATTAAAGAGCCGCACACATTAAAGCAAATGTGGCGCTATAAAAGAATGGTCAGCTTAGTGAGCTTCTTTAGCTGTATAGGATCAATTGGCTGGTTTAGTGCCATGAGTTTACAACATGTCCCCTACGTTAAAACGCTGGGGCAGGTAGAGGTTTTCTTTACCATGTTGATCTCGGTGTTATGGCTCAAACAGCCTTTAAAACGCCAAGATACCGCTGGGCTTGTATTAATCGCTATTGCCGCGATATTGGTAATGTTGCCCACCAATTAAATAACTTCCACTTAAATAAAAAGCGGCTCACCAAGTAGCCGCTTTTTATTTTTTAGTTATTCCACTTAATGACTTATTTTTAAGGTAATTACACCGCTGATAATCATTAATACACCGGCTACACGGCCAAATGTAGCGGCATCATTATAAAAAAGGATCCCCACTATAAATGTCCCGGCCGCGCCAATACCAGTCCATACAGCGTAGGATGTCCCCATTGAAATATAACGCTGTGCCAGCCATAACATAAAGCCACTGGCAACCATAAACGCCACGGCAACACCTATACCCAACCAACGATTTTCACCCTCTTGTGACATTTTCAATCCAACAGGCCAACCAATTTCAAGCAGGCCTGCGATAATTAAATACACCCATGCCATTTTTTAGCTATCCCTCTTTTTCAAAATAACGTCGTATAAGTCTTCACGACGATCTTTTAAGTTACGGACGGTGCCTTCGCTGTGGAGTACCTTTAACTTATCCATATCTAAATCACTGAATAACAGCATTTCAGTATTGGGAGTGGCCTCGTTGAGCGTCGCATCGTGTGGGAATGAAAAATCCGACGGAGTCAGTACGGCTGATTGCGAATATTGCACATCTAGGCTTTCTACTTCTGGTAAATTGCCGACAGAACCTGCAATGACTACATAGCATTCGTTTTCAATGGCGCGAGCCTGTGCACAATGGCGAACACGTAAATAACTGTTTTTAGTGTCTGTCCAAAATGGTACAAACAGAATGTCGAGCCCTTGCTTTGCTAAAATGCGCGACAATTCAGGGAACTCTACATCGTAACAAATTTGAATACCCACACGCCCTGCATCAGTTTCAAACACCGCTATTTTATCGCCACCTTGGATCACCCAATCATTTTGCTCATGCGGGGTAATATGAATTTTACGTTGCTCATCAATTTTACCGCTACGGTGACATAAATAGCTGACATTATAAATTTTATCGCCTTCGGCAAGCGGCATTGAACCGGTAATTATATTGGCGTTATATTCAATCGCCATTCGCGACATCGCATCACGAAAAGTCTCTGTGTATTCAGCTAAATAACGAATTGCTTCGGTTTGATTTCTTTGTTCGCTGAGCCCCATTAATGGAGCATTAAAAAATTCAGGGAATAAAATAAAGTCACTTTTGTAATCAGATACTGTGTCTACAAAATACTCAACTTGCGTGAGCATTTCTTCAACCGATGCAACACTACGCATTTGCCATTGCACAGCACCAACTCGCACTATCGATTTGGTCGATTCGAGTACAGTGTCAGTTGGTTCAAACATAATGTTATTCCACTCAAGCAACGTGGCATAACCAACCGAGTTTTGATCTTCAGGCAAGTACTTTTTAAGCAATCTTTTAACCTGAAAGTCGTTCGATAATTGAAAGCTCAATATAGGATCATACAGTTCCTTATGATCCACCTTGGCGATATATTCTGTTGGTGTCATTTCATCGCTGTGATTGTAATAACGCGGAATACGCCCACCCGCTAAAATGGCTCGTAAGTTATACTGACGGCACAATTCTTTACGTGCATCATAGAGTCTGCGGCCTAAGCGCATACCTCGGTGAGTTGATGAAATAACAACATCAAGCCCATACAACGCATCTCCATCGGGGTCACTAAATACCCGATCATGACCGTCAACAATATCTTCGTAGGTATGTGGATTTGAAAAACGTGTGTAGTCAACTTGCACACTGAGCGCAATCCCTACTAATACACCATCATCAACCATACCTAATTGACCTTCTGGGAATTGGTCTATCAACCTAAAAATAGTATGGCTAGGCCATGCCCCGCCTAAATCAGGATAGGCTTGGTCCATCAATGTTTTAATTTGTGGATATTGTTCTTTTGTTAAGTTACAAATCTCTAGATGGGTCTTTTCTGCCGGCATACACAACTCCTTTAGGCGTAGGACATTAGTTTGTGGCCACCGCAGTGGCCAAATTTATTATTTTAAGCTTCGATAAAACAGTGTAGTAACGCGCTCTTTTGGTAACCACCCTGCAAATTCAATATTCAACTGGGCAAGAGGATCCGCTTTTAGTACATGTTCTAAACTGGCATTATCTTTCATCGCATTGAGCATAATTGCTTTTGCTCTAGCAACCAAGTCACGATATACCACCAGCTCTGAACGCTTGCTTAGCGGCCCATGACCAGGAATAATGTGCGTGTTATCGTTAATGCTTAGTAAAACATCGTCAACCGCATTTAATATGCCGTCAACACTACCACCACTGTCTACATCTACAAATGGTAAACCACCTGTATTAAAGAAGATATCACCCATGTGCACAATATTTTCTGATTCGAAAAAAACAACGGCATCACCATCGGTATGCGCATGAGGGTAATGCTTGAGCTTGGCGTGTTCGTTATTGAAATGCAACGTTAAATCATCATTAAAACTGATGCGCGGTAAGTAGTCAGAGCCCACACCATGCTTTTCAGTTAATCGCTTATGTACATTATTATGTGCGATGACATGAGCCCCCGCTTTCGCAAAGTTTTCATTACCCCCAGTGTGATCGCCGTGATGGTGTGTATTTATGACAAACTGAGCACTGCCGGGTTTTAATTCAGTTAACGATTGCTTGATCTGCTCAGATAACGTTGCAAACTGGTCATCAACAATATAAATACCATCGTCACCAACACTTGCAGCAATATTGCCACCTTGGCCAAATAATACATACATATGCTCACTGATTTTTTGTGTTTTAACAACGCTTTGTTCAGCATGACAACTTAAACTTAAAAGTGCTGACGTAATGAATACCGGAATTAATTTTTTCATTATTGTTCTCTTATTTTATATGTAGGTTAAATATAGAACGTTATGCTCATTATTTTCGCTCAAATTAATTTTTTATCTCCTATACTTTTAAAATGACTCACTCACATTTAGGAGGCCTTTTGACAACATCAGAACAACCCCTACATGCAAGTCTTGATGACGTTGAGCAAGTGAAATTTCAAATTATCAAAAAAGTGGCGTACTTTGCCTTAGCAACCCACGTATTACTGATATTATTTTTTGCGCAAATTGGTGCTCTGACTTTAGCAATTGTCAATATTTTTAGTGTCCTTGCTTGGGGCTCTGGGATCTTTTTAATAAGCCAAAGGTTGCATGCATTAGCCTTGCGAATATTTTGCATAGAAGTGGTATTACACTCGATTTTGGCATGTGCAACATTAGGATTAGAGCTCGGTTTTCAATTTTATCTATGGACCATTTCGTCAATGCTGTTAGTTGATTATCAACTTAAATTGAAGCAGGCTGTTATTTACAGCATGACATTAATAATTACCTTTGCTGGATTGTATTTTTTCTTTGCTGATGTCACTTACAACTATGCGTATGTATCACTTTTACCTTACATTAATATTATTAATATTATTATCGCCGGGCTTCCCATGATTTATGCATTTAGCTTGATCAGAGAAATCTCGATTTCACAGCGTATTGAATTAACTGAAATGGCAGCAAAAGATCACCTTACTAAATTATATAACCGGCGTTTTGCTAAACAGTTAATTATAGAAACTCGTCAAAAAAGCATCATGGCCGACAACCAAATTTGTGTAGTTATGGCTGATATAGATATGTTTAAACAGATCAACGACACCTATGGTCATGATAAAGGTGATGCTATCTTAACGATTATTGCAAGCGCACTAACAAACCAATTAAATTCAACCGATATTATTGTACGCTGGGGTGGCGAAGAGTTCTTGATCGTCCTCGCTAATACTAATGAAGCGGATGCTTTTGAACGTATTGAAGCATTACGCAATCACATACAAGCGCTATCACTTTTATCTATTAAACCAAATCTAACCATTACTATGAGTTTTGGTTTAATAGAATGGCGTCCTTTGGCATCATTAGAAAAAACATTACAACAAGCCGATGCTGCACTTTATAAAAGTAAAAACGATGGCAGAAATATGACCACCATCGCCACACCAGAACAAGACTACATGATAGGTGTATAATTTAGACTTACAGGTGTTATTACAATTTGATGGTTCAGCTTTTGCGGTAATAATGGCGTGAGTTCCGCTGCAATATAGCCCATGAAACCCGCTCGATAAAAAGGTGATAACGGATGCCCAGATTGCCCTCCAGGAATAGCCATTACTGCTTTATCTAGGTGGCCTGGTTGAGCTATAAATCGCTGTGAAGCACCAAAGTTTGGCCCTTGCACTGCTGGCATAAAACTATCACCAAACCCTGCCGCTTTAGGCATATTTAATAAATTACTTAATTGAGGGATCTGCTTTGAAAACGGGTGTTCAATGACTAATTCATTCACCTTACCCCATTGCCAATTTTGAATATCACTGCCAAATTCCAGCGTTAAATTTTCAATCGTTTTAATAAACGCACCGACTAATTGAGCATCCCAACTTTTAAATTGAGGATTGAGCCAACTGCTTGGCTGCTGCTCAATTAATTGCCAAATTGCAGGCTCTAAATCACGCTTAATATAACGCAGCGATCCACCCTCGGTTTTTAGCTTTGCCTGCATTGCACTAAAGGCAATGTTAATTACTTCATCACGATAGCGCCTTACTAAAGTGTACCCTATAGACTCTGCACATGCGCACGCTTGCCAGTTTTCAACTGCGCTAATATAGCGCTTATTCTCAAGACTATTTTGATTAAGCTGCCTAAGCAACAAGGTATGCCATGGCTTTAAAAAGCGCGCCTCATTATCATGTTGTAATTGATTAAAGTCAGCTTCAGTAAACTGCTGTTTTTCGTTAAGCCGGTCACGTATTTGACTAGAACGTGCGCCAAGCGCATAACCACCATTACCAAAACGCTTATTATCTTGCGCTGACACAACGCGAGAATTACCCGTCCATAAACGACCATTTTCAGGGTTTTTAACGTCCGGCCTAATTAATTCATTATCCTGCCACTGCGCTGAATAATCACTTTCCTGCACAGCGAGTTCACTAGGTTGAATACGCCCAGGAATTGCCCCCATATTTTTCCATGCGGCATTCCCCTGACTATCGACCACCATTAGGTTTTGTACGGGTATACCCACATCACTTGCAATTGTCAGCGCATCGTCAACCGTAACTGCCTGCTCGAGTTTTAGTAAATCCATATCAACCGCATAAGATTGATGTGCAACCCAACTTAATGCGTAACGTTTACCGCTAATTTCACGCACTGGTCCATAATTACTGAGCGTAAGCTCATAGGGCTGTGTTGTACCATCAGGCAACCTAATTTGCTCTGTCACTTGCCAAGTTTTACTCTCTGCATCAAGCGCAACCCAATCAGCCGTATCAAGGTAACCGTTCGTGAAACCCCAGGCGATTTTATTATTAGTTCCCACCACGATAGCCGGCGCGCCGGGTAAAGAAACCCCCGTTACTTGAGTCGCTTGCCCCGATACTACATAATTAAGTTGAGCTCGATACCAAATAACAGGAACCGCCATCGATAAATGCATATCGTCAGAAAGCATACCCGCACCCGTTTGTGTTAATTGCCCTGTGACCGCCCAGTTATTACTACCACGCTCTTGATTAACTGCAATTGATTGCCATGCATAAGCATCTGGTATTGCAGGATCTTGCTTTCGCAGCTGCGGTATGTCATCTATGTATTGACTAAGGAGACTGCCATCTAGTGCTGCTTGGAATTTACTTGGCTGCGTTAAAAAGGCCACCATTTCTGCGCCATATAATTGCTCTATTTGTATTAACGCTTTATCTCGTTCGAATGTTGCCGTTTGCAAATCCAAATACATACTAAAAATCACCAGTAAACTATCTTCACTGCGCCACGGTTTTTGAGCCGCGCCAGTTAATATATATTCAAAACTAGCAAACCCTATTTGCGCTAACCCTTCATTGACACCCGCAGCATAGCTTTTTAGCAATAGCTGATCAGCCGCTGGCAACTGCTTAACAATCGTGACACTACGTTTACGCAATTGATGAAAACGCATTTTTTTATCCAACTCTAAAGCTGCCTCACCAAATAGCTCACTCAATTCTCCTGCTGCGTTTCGGCGCAATAAATCCATTTGAAAAAACCGATCCTGCCCATGCGCAAAACCTAAACCATAGGCAGCATCATTTCGGCTATTAGCATTGATCACAGCTTGCCCTAATTCATCTCGGGAAATTGTCACTTTGTTACCGACTTCATGGCTGTGTCCGTTACCATCAAGGGTTGGTAAGCTTAATGACAGAGCACCATAAATGATACCGGTAGCAGCAAGCCCTAAAATCAGTACTGTTAGTCCCAACCACTTAATAATTTTTAGCATGAACGTAATCCTTACAAATGAGTTGCCCTATTCTAAGCATACTTTTATGAAAAAATAATGTTCATTTATTGAAAAATGAAACAAATCAAAACGAAGGACTTTAAATGAGCTAACAAGCCAAAAAGCTGAATAAAAACATATAGTGTAATTTTTCCACACTATTTTTCTTTCCGTGATAAATTGACTATAGTTGAACAGTCTAACCATAAAAAGCTTAATCACTAATGCCGTTGTCACAAACACAAGATCACAAACAAATATATAAGTTTAAGCTGGCATTTTGGTTGTCACTTACTTTTATAGTGCTTACGAGCCTAGTGTTAGATCAAATAAGTTATAGCCGCGCTAAAGATGCGCATCGCTTGCTTATCCTATCCGAAATTAGCACCTATCGCACGCGCCTAGAATCAAAGCTTGTTTCTAATATACAATTAGTACGAGGCTTAGCTGTTGCTGTAGCGGCGGAGCCCAATTTAGATCCGCAGCGTTTTGCACAAATTGCTGCACCATTATTTGATACCTCATCAGAGCTGCGCAATATAGGTGGAGCGCCAGATATGGTGATCCGCATGACCTACCCGTTAAAAGGTAACGAAAAAGCCATTGGCTTAGATTTTCGTAAAAATAAATACCAACGCGCAGATGCCCTTCGCGCTCGCGACACTAATCAAATAGTGATGGCAGGGCCGCTGACTTTAGTACAAGGCGGTGAAGCACTAATCGCCCGAGTTCCTGTTTTTATCCCGCCAGAACAGCAGTTCTGGGGATTGCTTTCTGTTGTACTAGACATTGAAAAAATTTATAAAAATTCAGGTATTTATGAGCTTGAAAAAAATTATGACGTGGCCATACAAGGCCGCAATGGGTTAGGAACTAAAGGTGCTTTTTTTCGGGGTTCAGCAGAAATATTGGCCCGCGACCCGCTAGCATTTAATTTAAACTTTCAAGGGGGAGAATGGGAAATTTATGTCACCCCTAAAGCAGGCTGGGCTCCTCCAGGTTCAGCCATCTGGCCATTAAGGCTCGCCATATTAATCATTTGCGGATTGTTAATATGGGCATTTATGTTCTTCTTAAAAATGCTAAACCGTCAGCAACAAAGTGAAAAAATACTGATCACCATGAGTAATATTGCAAAAATCGGCGCATGGTCATTTAGCCTTGAAAATCAAAAAGTTTATTGGTCTGATATGACCAAAGAGATTTTTAAATACCCGTTGGATAAGCAACCAGATTGGCCCACAAACCTTAATTACTTTAAACAAGGTGAAAGTAGAGACACGATAAAAATACTCATTGAGCGCGCAATTAAGTTTGCCGAGAGTTATGAGGTTGAACTCCAGGTGATGAACTCTGAAAGTGAATCGATTTGGGTGTTAGTTCACGGTGAACCGGAGTTTCGTAACGGGCGCTGCGTGCGTATTTTTGGATCCTTGCAAGATATTAATACCCGTAAAATTGTTGAGCTAGAAAACAGTAAAATTGCACTTCATAATGAAGTTCTTGCATCTTTGACCGTTAATAATGCTGTTTTAACCGGCTATTTAAAACAATCTAAAGATATTATCACGCAGGCTATTTGCCAAGGGCTCACTGTTGAGCGCGCAAGTATATGGCTTTTTAATGAATCTAAAACCCAACTAATTCCTTTTGCTTATCATGGTAAAAATGTACATGAACATTCGATGCTGCAAGTATGGGAAAGCACTGAGCTCCATGATTTTTTCATTGCGGTAAACAAACAAGCAGTCGTCGATGCCTCAAATGCCAAAAGTCATAAGCTTACAGCCCCACTGAGTCAAAGTTATTTAACGCCTTTAGGCATTCAATCAATGCTCATAGCCAGCCTTTCCGGCGGAAGTGGGACTATTGGCATTGTGTGCGCCGAACAATGCCAACATCCTCGCGTGTGGTCACGAAACGAAGAAAGCTTTTTAATTGCAGTTGCCGCTTTAATTGGCAGCTTACACTCTAGTGAGCAACGCATTGAAACAGAGCAAAAATTAGTAACCGCTAAAGAGGCCGCTGAACAAGCCGTTGCTGCTAAAAGCGAGTTTTTAGCCAGTATGAGTCATGAAATACGCACACCAATGAATGGTGTATTAGGCATGCTTAATATTGTGCAACAAACTGTGCTTGATCAACAACAAGCGCATCATATTGAATTAGCACAATCGTCAGCACAATCGCTGCTGAATATAATTAATGACATTTTGGATTTTTCTAAAATTGAAGCAGGCAAATTAGATATAGAAGAAGTGGCTTTTAATTTACCTAAATTACTCGGTGAAGTAGTCGAATCTTTTGCCTTGAAGGTAGAGCAAAACAATACTAAATTAATTTTAGACGCCACTCGAATAAACGTTAATAAGATCGTTAGTGATCCAAATAGATTACGCCAAATTATTAATAATCTATTAGGCAACGCAGTAAAATTTACCACCGATGGTGAAATTATTGTGATTGCTGACTTAAAAGACACCACCGATGGGACTTTCCTACATTGTTCTATTATTGATACTGGAATTGGGATTAAACTAAATAAACAAGCCACTTTATTTGATTCATTTACTCAAGCTGACACCTCAACTACACGCCAATATGGTGGTACGGGCCTTGGTTTAGCTATTGTAAAGCAGCTATGCCAATTAATGGATGGAGAAATTAATGTTACCAGCGTGCATGGACAAGGAAGCACTTTCACATTCTCCATCAAAGTAAAACCATTGCTCAGTAAAGCCAGTGACTTGCCAAGCCATATCATTAAAAATAAACATATATTAATTATTGAAAACTGCCCATTAAATAGCACGATTGCAAAAAAACAGTTAACGACATGGGGAGCTGAAGCAGAAATCATTAATGATTATTCACAAGTGGTTGAAATAATAAATGAGGAGCATAAAAATCCAGACGCCATCTTGCTCGACTATTATTACTTTAAACAAGTAAATAATCATGATATCCAACGCTTAAAAGCATACATTAGCAAACATAAAATCAAGCTTATCTTAATGGCGCCTATGAGCTTATCTCAAGAAGATGCCAAACTAGAAATCAATGTAGATTGCATGATTTTCAAACCCCTGACTCCTTCAGATTTATTTGACTCTTTAGCAAATGAGAAGTTTATTGAGCAACAGCTTAGTAATAGCTCGCCAATCACTGATATTAAACTAACCAACCAAGGCACTGAAAATATTTCCACCTTATTGCTTGTTGAAGATAATAAAGTCAACCAAGTAGTCGCTTCTGCACTACTCAAACAAGCGGGTGTTAATTTCGATATTGCTGAAAATGGTTTGCAAGCTATTAACCAGTTAAAAGAGCGAGTCAAACAACCCTACCAATTGATATTAATGGATTGCCAGATGCCAGAAATGGATGGCTACCAAGCGACGCAAGCGATTCGTAATGGGGACGCCGGCGAGCTTTATAAAAACATAACGATCATTGCCTTAACAGCAAATGCAATGCAAGGCGATAGAGAAAAGTGCCTAACAGCAGGAATGGACGATTATTTAACTAAACCACTCGATGCAGGCGCACTTAACCCCAAACTACAGCAATGGCTTGGCAAACAATAAACGTGTAAGCTCAGAGTCAGTAATTTGAATTCAGGATAATAAAGCTATCTCCTGCGGCTATTTTAAACGCTAACTGCGTTGAACTCACTTGCAATAGGCCTGCTTAAAGGATAGTAAATAATTAAATCAATGTGTTAATAAATATCTTAACCCCAGTTTAGGTTAAGTAACAAAAAGAGAACATTTATTATGCTACTTAGCGCAATTCAACAACGAGTCATTGGTTGTTTGCTTGAAAAACAAAGTACAACACCCGAACATTATCCACTTTCACTTAATGGATTGACCAATGCCTGTAATCAAAAATCGAATCGCGACCCCGTACTCGCTCTAAGTGAAGCACAGGTGCAAGATGCACTTGATGAACTTACTACACAACGCTTGGTAACAACCGATGAGGGTATTTCTGGGCGAGTAAATAAATACGCTCACCGTTTTTGCAATACCGAATTTGGTAGCCTGCAACTGACTGAACAACAACGTGCAATTATTTGTTTACTGCTTTTACGAGGCCCACAAACACCGGGTGAACTACGAACGCGTAGTAACCGCTTAGCTGAGTTTACTAATGTAAATGAGGTTGAAGCTGCACTTAATGAGTTAATTGGCGCAGAGCATGTTGTTAAACACCCTCGCGAGCCGGGTAAGCGAGAAAGCCGCTACAGTCATTTGTTTGCCGATCAACAAAGTGCACTTGAAATTCAACCAAGTGCAGCTATTTCACCAGAACTAAAAGGTGATGACCTGAATGATTTACTTACTGAAATAAACGAGCTAAAAAGCGAACTGCAAAAAATAAAACTGCATTTGGGGCTTTAAATCCCCCCTTTGAATTACATTATAATAGTGACAACCAGCATATTTAATTAGGAGCCCTGCATGCGCGCCCAGATCATGGCAGAAATGAAAGTTCAGCCAAATATTAACGTAGCAACCGAAATTACTCGTCGTGTTAACTTCATTAAAAGTCGCTTAATAGCCGCCCACTCTCGCTCTCTAGTGTTGGGTATTAGCGGCGGTGTGGATTCCTCAACATGCGGGCGTTTATGTCAACTTGCTGTCGATGAATTGAACAACGAGCAACAAACAGACCGCTACCAATTTATTGCCGTACGCTTACCCTATGGCGTGCAAGCGGATGAAGATGAGGCACAACTTGCAGTTGAGTTCATTCAGCCAAGTAAACGCATGACTGTGAATATAAAACCTGCCGCTGATGGTATGCATGACCAAGCGCTTGAGGCTGTTGTTGGCTGTGGTGAAGCACTGCCTGAGCAAGCACAAATTGACTTTATAAAAGGCAATGTAAAAGCTCGCCAACGCATGGTTGCCCAATATGAAATTGCTGGACTGTGTCAAGGCTTGGTTGTGGGCACTGACCACAGCGCAGAAAACATTACCGGTTTTTACACTAAGTTTGGTGATGGTGCATGTGACTTAGCGCCTTTATTTGGCTTATCAAAACGTCAGGTTCGTGCGTTAGCGCATCAATTAGGAGCGCCTGACTTACTCGTAAATAAAGCACCTACAGCCGATTTAGAATGTGATCGACCAGGCCTTACTGATGAAGAAGCGTTAGGTTTAAGCTACGAACAAATTGATGATTTTTTAGAAGGCAAAAATGTAAGTGACGACGTAAACGAAAAGCTCATCACCATTTATCTGCGTACTCAACATAAACGTCAAGCGATCCCAACTGTTTACGACGAGCTTTAAGCAATCAATACTCAACCAGCATGGCTTCAAGGGCAATTAATAGCAGTGAAAACGAATTAATTGCCCTGTTTTTACTTTTGTACACACTCACTGCCAGTGATTAAAGTGTAATGGCTGATCCCCGTAATTATTTTTTACGTATATCAAATACATCTTTACGCTATAGGTGAAATATTACTGTAATTTAGTTTATAGTTAATGGCACTGAAATATAGCGTTAAACAGAGAACACTGAATTTTATGACATCGCCCATTTTGATAACAGGCGCAGGCCAACGCATTGGTTTGGCGTTAGCAGAGCATTTGCTCGCGACAGGACAAGACATCATCGTCACTTATCGTACTCGTCACTTGTCTATTGATGATTTAGAGCGTAAAGGCGCTACCTGCCTGTACGCTGACTTTAGCCAGGATGATGCTATTTACTCATTCATTAATGAATTGAAGCACCACACAACAAGTTTAAAGGCGATCATTCATAATGCATCAAGCTGGGACTGCGAAGCGAACAACCCTGACAGCGCTGCACTTTTTGATAACATGATGCGCATTCATGCAAAAACACCATACCTAATCAATTTGCAGTGTGCTGATCTACTATTGGCTTATCAAAATAAAAATAATACTCCCGCTGATATTATTCATCTAACCGATTATGTTGTCGAAACAGGCAGTCCAAAACACTTAGCTTATGCTGCCAGTAAAGCTGCTTTACATAATTTAACTAAATCATTTGCCGCTAAATATGCGCCACATATAAAAGTAAATGCCATTGCACCATCGCTGATAATTTTTAATGACGATGACGACGAACATTACCGTGCTAAAACCTTAAAAAAATCGCTAATGGGTATTGAGCCAGGCTGTGGTGAAATAATTAACAGTGTCGAATTATTACTAAATAGTCATTACATCACAGGGCGCTCCTTACCTGTTGATGGTGGCCGACACTTAAAATAAATAATTTAAAAGGATTGAGAGATTTATGCATAACGAATTAAAAAATAGTTACCAAGAAATTATTAGTGCTGTGGGCGAAGATCCACAACGTGAAGGCTTACTAGATACACCAAAACGCGCAGCAAAAGCGATGGAGTATTTAACAAAAGGGTATCGTCAAACATTAGATGAAATCACTAATAACGCCGTATTTACGTCAGATGCGGATGACATGGTGTTAATTCAAGATATTGAACTTTACTCTATGTGTGAGCATCATTTACTGCCATTTGTAGGGCGTTGTCATATTGCTTACATTCCTAACGGTAAGGTATTAGGTTTGTCTAAATTCGCGCGCATTGTAGATATGTACGCACGTCGTTTTCAAATTCAAGAACAACTTACCCACCAAATTGCCAAAGCCGTTGAAGAAGTAACAGGCGCCAAGGGTGTTGGTGTTATTGTTGAAGCAAAACACATGTGTATGATGATGCGCGGTGTTGAAAAGCAAAACTCAAGTATGCGAACATCTGTTATGCTGGGTAACTTTAGAGCCGATCCAAAAACCCGCAATGAGTTTTTACAGCTAATAAAGGGCTAATAGCATGGCGAATGCGATTATTAACGTCACCAATTTACGATTACGCACGTTTATTGGCTTTAACCCAGAAGAACGTGAAAAGAAGCAAGACGTAGTGATCAATCTTGAGATTCACTACCCTGCAGATGAAGCCTGTGAAACTGATGAAGTCGACCAAGCGCTAAATTATAAAGTGATCACAAAAGAAGTAATCACTATCGTCGAGCAAGGGCACTTTTTGTTATTAGAAAAGCTCGTTGCTGAGATATTAGCCGTATGTCATAGCCACAGCAGTGTGAATTACGCAAAAGTACGCGTTGATAAACCCCATGCTTTGCGTTTTGCAGACTCAGTATCTCTGACATTAGATTGGGTTAAAGCCTAAATTAGTGTGTCTAAACCTAGGGCAAAGGCCAGCACCACTAGATAGCGTGCGCCTTTGCCAAGACTTACAATCCACAAAAATGTCCACCAGCGTACTTTAAAAATCCCCCCGACAACGGTCAGTGGATCGCCAACAATGGGCAGCCATGCAAACAACAAGCTATACACACCATATTTTTCAAAGTGAGCTGTAGCCTTATCAATATTTTCCTGCGAAACAGGAAACCACTTACGCTCCTTAAAACGCATAACTTGCGTGCCTAACCAATAATTTACGCAACTCCCTAATACATTACCAAGCGTCGCGCACAACCATAATAACCAAAGCAAATACTCTCCTTTGGCAACCATTGCCGTTAGTATCACTTCCGATGAACCGGGCAGTAAAGTTGCCGAAAAAAACGCAGTAAAAAATAGGGTTATATAAGCCATGCCAACCTTTAAATTAAGCAAATAAAAACCCAGCAATTTGCTGGGTTTTATAATACGACTAATAGTAACTTAAAATAACGAGTGAGCTATGTAATTACTTAATCAAATTTAAGCTCAGCGGATAATTAAACTCTTTTCCATCATTGGTTTTAATTGCGCCAACAACCACCATAATGAACGAAAAAATAGCCACTAGAGGCAATAAGATAACGCCAATTACAGCGAACATTAAAATAAAACATACAATATAAGCAATTAGCATCGTAATTTGAAAGTTTAATGATTTACGACCATGCTCAGCAACAAGTGGCATTTCATCTTTTTTTATTAACCACACTATCAATGGGCCAATAATGCTACCCATAGGCACAATAAACCCCGTTAACGCACTCAAGTGACATAACATCGCCCACATACGCTCATCTTTAGTCGTTACAACTGGTTCAACCTGTTGATTATCTTCCATTATCATCTCCTTGTTTATTTATCCTTTATCCTGAGTGTTTTCTGGCATAATGTCTAGATTATAATCAACATAAATAAAAGGAACTTAAAATGAAACCCCTATTAAGCCATATAGCTGCATTATGTTTAACCTCTTTTGCCTTAACGGCCTGTAGTAATAATGCTCATACACCAGAGCAAATGCCAGCTGCCACTGCAACCACTAACGACAAAGGTTATCAAACTTACATCCACGCAGGTGAACATTTTAAGCAAAACACCTTTACTGATATTGATAATCAAGAAGTGAAACTAGGTGATAATAAAAAGCTGGTTATTTTATTTGCCACATGGTGCTCTGACTCACAGCGGGTTATTAAGCAAATTCAAGCATCGCCACTGATCAATGATACTCAACTACAAATCATTGCCATAGGCCGAGAGGAAACAACACAGTCTCTTACCCAATTTGCACAAGATTATAACCTTGAATTTTCACTCATTGCCGACCCTGAGCGTGCCATTTACAGTCAATATGCAAATAAAGGGATCCCACGCTTAATTTTACTTGATGAGCATAACAAAGTAATAAAAACACTCATTGGTGAAGATCCTAATACCCTCCAACAGGTTGTTTGGTAAGGTTTAACTATACTGTGATAAAAAAGTGATAAGTTTGTGAGGCTTTCATGATGTCGGTATTTGATACTCGTACTCGAATCATCAATTACAGGAACTAAAAATGAAAGCTTCTACCCTATCTCTCGCTGCAATTGCAGTACTAGCAAGTCAATCAGTTATGGCTGCAGAACTTGAATTAAAACTTACTAACCTTACTCAAGGCATTCACTTCACGCCGATTTTAATTACTGCACACAATAACGAAGAGCACTTATTTGAAGTTGCAATGCCTGCATCAACGGCACTGCAAACAATGGCTGAAGGCGGAAATCTTGATCCATTAGTTGCACAGGCAACTGCCGCTGGCAGTGATATGGCAGCTAATCCAGCTGCAGGGTTATTAGCCCCGACCACATCAACAATGACTACACTTATGACAACTGACGGTAATGATTACCTGTCGGTTACTGCAATGTTACTGCCTACCAATGATGGTTTTGTTGGTCTTGATAGCTGGAAAATCCCAACAGAAGCAGGTACCTACACTGTTTATTTAAATGGTTATGATGCTGGTACTGAAGCAAACGATGAACTTGTCGTAGCGGGTTCTGGCGCGCCGGGCACACCAGGTATCCCAGCAGCTCCAGGTGGTAATGCAGGAACTGGCGGGGCAGGTTTAACCAGTACCGAAAGCAACACGAATGTACATATCCACGCAGGTAATTTAGGTGATGACGATCTAAGTGCTGGTGCCAGTGATTTAAGCAATACAGTGCATAGATGGTTGAACCCTGTTGCGAAACTCACCGTCACGGTTAAGTAGGAGCGCTGTTATGTTACGTTTTAATAAAAGCTTAATTATTATTGCCCTTGGAGCGAGTTTAGCTGCATGTGGCGATTCAAATAACAATGAAGTCGTTACACCGCCGACTCCTGAACCTGTTAGTTATCAATTTAGCGTAGAAGTAAGTAACTTAACCGCTGGGCAACCGTTCTCACCTGTTGCACTCATCGCACACAATGAAGGTAACTTATGGCAAATAGGTGAAAGTTCATCAGCAGCGTTAGAGTTAATGGCTGAAGGGGGTGATAATTCAGAGTTACTAAATTTTGCCTCTGCAATTGCTACCAGCTCGGGTGATGCACCGGTAGGCCCTGGCGCGCAAACGACCTTAACAGTCACAACCAGCAGCCTAGAAGAATTAAAATTATCACTTGCGACAATGATGGTGAATACAAATGATGGTTTTACCGGTCTTAACTCTATTGATGTGTCCGCATTAACTGTAGACGAAGCATTAACTCACTTCACATTCGCGTATGACGCAGGAACTGAAGCAAACTCAGAAGCAGAAGGTTCAATTCCAGGTCCTGCAGATGGGGGAGAAGGGTTTAATGAAGCACGCGACGATATAGACCTTGTTTCTATGCATCCAGGTGTTGTAAGCCAACAAGACGGGCTGTCTGGCTCCACCTTAAACAGCGAACACAAGTTTGATAATCCGCTAGCTAAAATCGTTATTACACGGACACAGTAATCATTAAACTGCCTAGCAGTTTAGGGGGAAGTTAGAGCTCATGGATGGGCTTTTTCCATTAGGATGACTGTATGCGCCATGAAAAAATATTAATCGTTGAAGACGATCGAGCTATCGGCCAATTAATTATTACCCAGCTTGAACCACTTAACTTACACATTGAACATGTAGAAAGCGCAGAGTTAGCGCTAAAAAAAATAGCAAAACAACCTTACGGTTTAATTTTACTCGATATTAATTTGCCACAAATGGATGGCTTAAGTTTGTGTCGTAAAATTAAAGAGCACTATCCCACCACGTCGGTTATTTTACTCACCGCGCTAAGCTCAGATATGGATCGAGTCATTGGCCTTGAAATGGGTGCTGATGATTATATCTGCAAGCCTTTTTTTGCACGTGAGTTACAAGCGCGTATAAAAACTCAATTACGCCACCGCGCCCAAATACTTGCTGCAAATCCTAGTGTTGAGGAAGCTATCGCGACTGAAAAAAATATTCAGCTAGGATCGTTGAATATTGAGTTTTCTAGCCACCAAGTATACCTCGCTGAGCGGGCTTTAAATCTCACAGCCACAGAATTTGATTTGCTCGCCTACTTTGCTCGCCACCCAAACCATGTTTTTAGTCGCCAACAATTACTCGATAAAGTATGGGGTTATCAACATAGTGGTTATGAGCATACCGTAAATTCTCATATTAACCGATTACGCGCTAAGCTTGAACTACACCATCAAGCACCTTTTATCGAAACAGTTTGGGGAGTCGGCTATAAATTAAATCCGACTCAACTGAGTAACTGATTAACGAAATAACACAGCTCAAAAAGCAACGGGTGAAAATCACATGAATTTATCTCTGTATCAAAAACTAGCATGGTCTTTAGTCGTTATTTTTTGTTTTATTTGCGCACTTGTTTACGGTTGGAGTAAGCAACTTGAACAAACTTCTCAGCATCATGGCGAGCAAAATTTACATCTACAACTTGCGGAACATTTAGTACAAGATAACCCGCTGATAAAAAAGGGGATTTATGACTATAAAGCGCTTGAAAACCTATTCCATACTTTAATGTTATTAGGCCCTGCTTTTGAATTTTATTTTGTTGATCCACAAGGAAAAATCCTCACTTACTCAGCCGAACCAGGAAAAGTAAAGCGTAGCCATATAAACCTCACACCATTAAAGCGATTAATTACCGATCCAACAATTACGCCTTTATATGGCGATGACCCGCGAGATAATAATAAACAAAAAATATTTTCTGTTGCACCTGTTTATAATCAAGACTCATTGCAGGGTTATTTATATGTGATTATTGGTGGAGAAGCCTATGACACCACTCTTAACAATATCAAAGCCAATGATAGTCTGTGGCTGGCTGTACTTTGGTTAGCGGCAGCTTTGTTATTTTTGTTTGTTGCAATGCTGGTTTTATTCCGCTTTTTTACCGCTCCAATTAAGAAGTTAGCAGCCGAAGTAAGTCTTATTGAAGCCGCTAATTACAGCTTAACCGATAGCAAACTATCTGCCTATTCAAATAAAAATAATGAAGTAGATAATCTTGGTAGAGGCATTCAAGCTATGCTCACGCGCATTGATGAGCAATTCAAAGCCCTAGAACAAAGCGACAAGCAACGCCGCGAATTACTCACTCATTTATCACATGATCTGCGTACGCCGCTGGCATCATTGCAAGGGTTTTTAGAGGTGCTAAACCAGCCTCATCGCCAATTAAGCACGCAAGAGCGTCAGCACTACCTTGACGTTTCTAGTGATAACTGTCAGCAGCTAAAACAATTAATAGAGCAAATATTTGAGTTAGCAAACCTAGAAAATGGCCAAGTGAAAATTCACCCAGAAACCCTTAATTTAGGTGAGCTAATTTACGATTGTGTTGCTAAGTTTTGTTTAACAGCCGATCACAAAGAAATTAATTTAAGTGTTGAGCCCGCGATTTGCGATTTTACCGTCGTTGCCGACATCGCCAAACTGGAGCGGGTTTTAAGTAACTTAATTGATAATGCGATTCGCCATACCCCTAGGGGTGGAAAAATCATTGTACATGTGCAGGATGTAGGATCTGAGCAGCTTTATGTGGATGTTAGTGATACGGGCGTTGGAATTAATCAAGATGAATTAACGGCAATATTTGAACCTCATTATCAAGCCAGTAATTCAAATAAAGCGGGCCGTCAACAAGGTGGCTTAGGCTTAGCTATTTGCAAAGGCTTATTGCAACTAATGAACAGCGAGATTAACGTTCAAAGTGAGTTGGGCAAAGGTACTCAGTTTCGATTTAATCTACCGCAAAAAATCAAGGCGTAACCTCTGTCACGCCTTGATTAATCGTTACTTTTTAATACCTGCTAGATCTAACATAAAGGCATAATTAAGCGCCGTATCTTCAAGGCTTTTAAAACGCCCTGATGCACCGCCATGACCTGCTTCCATATCGATTTTAAACAGGAGTTTGTTATCATCTGTCTTAAAGTCACGTAGTTTCGCGACCCACTTTGCAGGTTCAAAATACTGCACCTGCGAGTCATGTAAACCAGTAGTAACCAACATATTTGGATACGCTTGCTTACTTACTTGGTCATACGGAGAATACGACAGCATATAATCATAATATACTTTGTCGTTTGGATTGCCCCACTCGCCGTATTCATTGGTTGTTAATGGCAAGCTTGCATCAAGCATCGTCGTAACTACATCAACAAATGGTACAGCCGCTACCATCCCTTGATAAAGCTCTGGCGCTTGATTTGCCACAGCCCCCATTAATAATCCACCCGCACTGCCGCCCATAGCAAAAATTTGCTCTTCATTGCCATACTGCTGAGTAACTAAGCCTTTGGTAACATCAACAAAGTCATTAAAGGTATTCTTTTTATTTAGTAGCTTGCCGTCTTCATACCAAGGGCGACCAAGCATTTGAGAACCACGAATATGCGCAATTGCAAATACAAAACCACGATCAAGCAAGCTCAAGCGACCACTTGAAAAACTTGGGTCCATTGTTGCGCCATATGATCCATAAGCATATTGCAATAATGGGTTAGTACCGTCTTTTTTGAATTTATCTTTACGATAAACCAAACTTACGGGTACTTTTACGCCATCACGTGCGGTAATAAATAGTCGCTCTGATGCGTAGTTATCTGCGTCAAAATCCCCCATAACTTGTTGTTGTTTTAACAGTGTTTTAGCGGTGCTATTTAAGTCAATATCATACGTTGAACCAGGGGTTGTCATACTGGCGTAATATACACGCAAACTTTGGCTATCTAATTCATTATTGCCGTAAGCATGAATCATATAACTGCTATCGTTAAAGCTCAGTTGTTGCTCATCGCCAGATGTTAAATTACGTATCGTTAAACGAGACTGACCCATTTCACGCTCTTTATACACCAGGTGATCGGCAAACAAGTCGATACCTTCAAGTTTAATGTCATCACGTGCCGGGATCAGCGTTCGCCAATTCGCTTTATCATGTGCTTTGTCTTTGTGCACAGTCATAAGCTGAAAATTCACCGCGTTAAGATTAGTGACGATATAATAAGTATCGCCATGTTTGGCAATGTCATACTCAAGGTTTTCTTCGCGTGCGATTAAGCGTGTTGGTTTTGATTTGGCATCGTTAGCATCAATCGCAGAGACGCCTGAGGCACTCGTACTGCCATGCCAAATATAAATTTCTTGCTTGTCTTTACTTTTACCAAGGCCAGTGTAATAGCTGGTATTTGTCTCTTCGTACACTAATTCATCTTGTGCTTGTGGCGTACCTAAGGTATGGCGGTAGACCTGATAGCCAAGCAACGTTTGTAAGTCTTTTTTAATGTAATAGAAGGTCTTATTGTCGTTAGCCCAGACAATATCGCCATCGGTCCCTTCGAGCTTATCTTCTAGTAATTTACCCGTGTTTAAATCTTTCACTAAAATAGTGTAAATACGACGACTTACCGTGTCCTCACCGTACGCTAACAAATTACCATTTGGGCTTACAGACAAACCTGTAGCCGAATAATAATCGTGATCTTTGGCAAGCTCATTTACATCTAATATAACTTTTTGATCAGTACCTTTAGCATCGCTACTGCGAACATAAGTTGGGTACTCGTTTTCACCACGCGTTTGCGATGAATAATAAAAGTCACCACTTTTAGTAGGCACTGAATCATCGTCTTTTTGAATACGCCCTTTTAACTCTTCAAACAGCGTAGCCTGCAACGTTTTAGTGTGTGCTAGCATTGCGTCTGTATACGTATTTTCAGCATTCAGATGTGCAATAACAGCCGGATCTTTTCGCTCATCATCACGCATCCAATAATAATTATCGGTACGAGTATCACCATGAATTTCCATTGCAAATGGTATTTTATTAGCCACTGGCGCCGTTACACCTGCCATATTAATTTCCTGAGATACGCTAGCTTCACTAGCATTTTTTTGCTCTGGTGCTTTATTGCACCCCGCTAGTACAGCCAAAGATAATGCTGCCAGCGTAAAAGATTGAACAACTTTCATGATAAATAAATTCCCTTAAGTTATATAAACCAATTAGGCAGGCTCTTTAAGCTTCACTGCTATTGAATTGGTCTTATTATTTTTATTCCTTAAGCAATATATCTGATTACAGAGAACTTACTATATTGCTTTGTAACAGAATGTAAAAAGGGAGCCTAAGCTCCCTTTTATTTTTTAATTCTCAATTACTCATTAGTAATTGTTAATTATAACTTCTTATTTTTGTTTACGACGACGCATAAATGCGAATGGTGCCGCTAATAAAGTTAACCAAGCTAAAGAACCTGAACTTTTCTTCTTAGGTTCTGGAACAACAACATCTTCAGCTGGGTCCTGAGTTACAGCAACTACAACTTCAACTGCTTCAGATGTATGACCTGCTGTATCTACCGCAGAAACCATGAACTTGATTTCTGTAATTGTTTCATAATCGATAGCGCCACTAACTGTAATTTCACCGGCCTCTGAAACGCTTACTAGATCACTACCTGTAACGATGTAACTTGCTATCGGTGTTGCATCAGCATCTGGATCAGTAACAGCAAGTGTGCCAATTACAGTCCCTGTTGTTACATTTTCTTGTACCGAGAAGCTTTGCTCTATTGTAACAACTGGCGTTACTTCAGCGCCTTCATCTGCAAGGTTAGTAATATTAATAGTAAGTGCTACCGGTTCTGATACGTTACCTTGAATATCAATAGCAACTACAACTAACTCTGCCGTTTGTAAACCTTTCTCAAAGTCAACAACGTCGCTATTAGTAACTATTACCTCACCATTATTATTAACATCGAAACCTTGATGAGTTTTAGACTGAACATAAAACTCAGAAATAGCTACATCTTTATTAGAAGCAGAAACTACAATAGTTCCAACAACATGGCCATTTTCAGAGTTTTCAGCTACATCGAATGTTGCACTTTCTAACATAGGAGCTTCAATACTTGGTAATGTTAAGTCTTCTGCAGTTACAAGTTTCACAACATCTTGAAGTGATGTAGAAGTGAATGCAAATGGCGCTGTTGCATTGACAATTGCTTTCTCACCTGGTGCAAGTGAACGTACTGGTGTATCTGTACCATCAATTGCAGTTAAGCTCACTGGCGCAGAAGTACTGAATGTGGTTGAGCCTACAATATTATCAGTTTCAAAATACACGCCACCATTATAAGCAGCATAACCTACAGATGCTTTTATGTTTAACGTATCACCTAAATTATCTTGATTTAAACCAATTAAATTACTACATGCTGAAAAAGTAATTGTATCTTCACCAGCTGAATGATAAAGAGGTGTTAAATATCGTAACGTTTCAACGCCAGTCTCATCAATTGTACCAATCACAGTGCGTGTGCGACCTGGAGAAGCAGTACGACGTCCGCGATCATTGTAGTTTTGCACTAAGAAGTCATAAGCGCCATCGTTGTTAGTATCAATATCTAAACGGTAGCCAGCTTGGAACACATGTGTCAGCTCATCACGCAATTGAATTGATGCTGTAAACAATACACCTGAATCACAGCTTTCAACCGCTAGTGCATTAAATGTTGAAGAAATAACATTGAATGGAGCTTCTTCCGCTGATTTTTCAACACCTTCTGCTACGATATTTTCAGTTAATGTTGAAACAGTTGTTGCACCTGTATTTTCAACAATTAGCTGCATTGAATTACCTACAACTTCTGAAGCAAGACTTAGTTCAGTTGCCGCTTTCGGTAGTGCATGATAAACAACGTGTAAAGCATGATCAGAGTTTGTATCATCTACATCATCAAAAACTAATGCGCCGTCAAACTCAGCAAGTGTTAATGCTGGGCTACGTGCTGCTATATCTTCAGCACTAAACGGGTTCTCAAGTTTCCATTCATGTAATTTGCTAGGATCAACTGTTAACGTTACATCAAATTCAACCGTTTGACCGGCAGGAATCATAACACTCGCTGGAATATTCCAGCTAATTGCGCCAGTCTCATCATCGTTACTGTAACGAGCTTCAGTACGAAGGTTATATGTCTTCTCATCAGTTGAGAAATTTTTAACCGTCACTGTTTTGGTGAATGAAGTGATCTCTTTAATGTTTTCTAAACCAAACGATAATGCCGCTTGCTTAGTGCTAAATTCAGTATTATTCACCCATGCAGCTACTGGTAAGTTTACTGCTTTTTCAACATCAACAAGACCCGCACCGATCATACTAATTGGTGCTAATTCACTATCAGGTGTCGTGCTTAGTGGCTCATTTGTCACATTTAAGTTTGCAGAGTTCATTAGCGTGGCTTTAATCTCAAGCGCATTACGCTCTGGGTGCGCTTCACGTACTAATGCAACGGCACCAGCCGTGATTGGTCCTGAGAATGACGTACCTGAAGCAGGTGCTAACTTATCTTGTGTTCCTGTTGCTGCAACCATGATACTAGTACCAGGCGCAGTAATTTCAGGCTTTAATAAACCAGCCATAGAAGGACCACGTGAAGAGAAAGTAGCTACTGCACCAGCTTGTGTTACTTTTTTACCAGTAAAGCTGTAAACTGGTTGCTCACCTGCTGCTAATTTTTCTTTTAACAACACTCCCACTTCTTGTGTTACAGAAACAGTACGAATTGTTACAGCTTCAGCACCTGGACTTGCGCCCATTCCTGGAGCTGCACCCGCCGTATTGTTGGCTAAAACAACAAACGCAGCACCTTTATTCTGTGCATTCAATGCTTTTACTGAGAAACCACAAGCACCACGGTCAATAACCACCGCTTTGCCTGTAAAGTCAACATCATCAGCAAATGCATCACAACCATTTTGGTTTGCATCAGGGTAAACTAATTCAGCGTCATCACTACCAAATGTAAATTCACCTTGCGCACCGAAGCTTGCAGAACCTAATTCAACTTCAGCACCATCAACAGTCCCACTTAATACGTCTGATTCTAATGTTGGGTGCGTCATCGCGCCTACAGATAAAGCATTAGGCGTTGTACTTGGTCCACCAACACGGAAAGGGTTATCGCTATCATTACCCGCTGAAATAACAACATTAACACCTAAATCTACTGCTTTTTGGATAAGAAGCTGTGCGCCACCGTCAATATAAGTGCCACCAAACTCACCACCAAGTGACATATTTATTACATCAACACGGTCAGAAATATCGCCATCACCGTTTGGATCCATTGCTGATTCTAAAGCCGCCGCTTGAGCTGCACCAGAACACCCACCACCACATACTGAATAAACATAAAGTTCAACTTCTGGGGCTATACCTGTTACAGAGTGAGAAACCGAAGTACCGTGACTTGTAGGTGCATTTGCCTCCGTTGGTTCAGCCGGATCATTTTCAATTGGATCGGCATCATCACGCACGTAATCGTAACCACCTTGCACTTGACCTTGTGGCCATGCAACTGATGTAGGATCTGCTTGTGCAGCGTCATAAGCTTCGACAGTACCAGCACCACCAAAGATTTTGTGAGTGTAATCAATACCAGTATCTAATACTGCAACTGTTTGACCTTTACCCGTAACTACACCAGTGCTAACTAAAGGAGAGGCATTTAAATAATCAGCCGATGCAGCTACGTGTAATTCATAGTCATACATAGGTAGTACTTTTGCTACGCGTCGGTCTAATGCAATTCTTTCTAGGGCTTCAGGGCTTGCTTGTACAATTAATGTTGGTGCAAGTACTTTTGTTTGACCGATAATTTTGGCACCGAAGTCTAGGCTGCTTAATTCAAGTGTTACTTCAGATTGCACTTGCTCAATTTGCGCTATTGTTGCACGGCTATCACCTGCCTGATAAGTGCCTTGTGTCATTAAATCTGCAGCTGTTGTAGCGTGTAATACAATCATATGAGCTGAAGGTGATTGCTCTTGTGTTTCACTAGCGGTGAAAGATGTTGCAGTGTAGTTATTTAATGCCGATACACTATTTGCTGTTTGTGCATTTACAACACTTGCCATTAATGCTGATGATACAGCAAGTGATAACGCTGTTTTTGTAATTAACTTGTTAGACATAAATTCCCCAGACGAGATTATTGTTATTAAGTGTTCCTTAAAAGGAACTGACAGTTCCGAATACTACACCATCAATAAACAAAAAAACAACATCTAAACAATAAATGTAACAGTCGTTACTTATGATTACAGGTTAAAACAAAAACACCGCCAATTGGCGGTGCTTTAATTCAGGTAAATATTACCTAATAAAAACCAGATTATTTTTGCTTACGACGACGCATAAATGCAAATGGCGCAGCAAATAACGTCAACCAAGCAAGTGAACCACCTGAACTTTTCTTCTCTGGTGTTGGTACAACAACATCTTCGGCTGGGTCTTGTGTCACTGCAATAATGACCTCCACAGCTTCAGATGTATGACCCATAGAATCGACCGCAGCTACCATTACTTTAATCTCAGTTATTGCTTCATAGTCAATACTGCCTGCGACTTTCAGTTCACCTGTAGCTGAAATACTTACAAGCTCACTGCCCGTCACAGTATAACTAGCAATTGGTGTCGCATCCGCATCAGGGTCTGTTGCTGTGACTGAACCAATTACAGTATCCACTGCTGCATTTTCTTGCACAGAGAAACTTTGTTCTGCATCAACAACAGGTGTTACTTCAGCGCCTTCATCTGCAATATTATTTATAGTGACAGTAACCATCGCCGACTCAGAAATATTTCCAGCGGTATCAGTCGCAACGACTTCCAGTTCAACCATCATCAGACCTGCTTCGTAGTTAAGCATATCTTGATTCATCACAGTAACTTCACCCATTTTTGAAACAGATATAGCCGTAGAAGTAGAGCTTAAAACAATGAACTCCGACACTGGATTAGCTAAGTCAGCGCCATATGTTACTTCAAGCATACCGATAACAGTGCCATTTACCGTATTTTCATCAACCGAGAACGCTGCATCAGTAACCATTGGTGCTGTACCACTGTCTGCGCGAGGTGTCGCAACTAAAGGTGCTGAACCTGAACTAGACAGAACCATAAAGTCTTGTCCTGCATTCATCAATGTTCCTGACTCGCCGGGTTGCAACTCAGTGATTTGATTTTCATTACTATCAACCACAGCTGCTAACACGTCGTTAGATGCGTCTCTAAAGGTATAAGTGCCCATTACGGTATCACCAGAACCCGTCGCGATAGGTGTCCATGTCGCTTCTTCTGTTCTAAAGCGAACATTGGCTGTTACTGTATCGATGCTTTCAGCAGTTAAACCAAATGCACCTAAACAACTTTGCATTGTGAAATGGTTATTACCGATAACTTGATAGATATTATTTAGATTACCACGGCTTGAACCATAACCATGTGTAAAGGTAAGTGCGCTTCCTGGTTCTACATCGTCAGAAAACCATTCGTTTTTACCATTTTGAACCGTGATGTCATAAGTGCCATCTTGATCTAAGTCAAAATCAGCCATGAACCCACCCACGTATGTGTGAGTAATACCTTCATTGAAGATCATTGTTGTTAGTGTTACAAAACCGTCTGCACATATATCAGTAGAAACTGCGAATGTTTCAATTGATCCACCGACAATATCAAAGCGCTGATCTTCATCAACCTCACCTGTTGCTACAACTGGCGCAAATACTGGTTTAAGCACTGTCGCACCGGTATTTGTCAATTTATGCATTGGACCTTTCTCAGTCATTTCAGGTGTTACCGTTACCTGTGCATTTGCTTTTGGTAATACGTGATACACAAGGTGGAACGCTTTCATATCCCCTTCAGAGAAAACAAGCGCACCGTCTAATTCAAGGTTCGTTAAATCTGCTGTGACAGCCTCAGAACCAACATTAGATGCATCCAATGTCCACTCTGGCAAGGTTGAAGGATCAATTTTTGCCATTACGTCAAATGACATTGTTTGACCTGCAGGCACAGTGATTGTTGCAGGGTATTGCATTGTTAACGAGTTACGCTCTACATCATTTGCATAACGCTGTTCTAATGAAAGTGTATAAACTTTATCAACGTTTGAGAAGTTCTTCACTTGAACCGTTTTAGTCAGCTCTACCATTTCAGCGGCATTAACTAAACCAAACGAAAGCGCAGCTTGTTTAGTGTCTTTAGCCCAGGCTGCAACTGGTAATTCAGCTGCTTTTTTAACATCAACCAAGCCAGCACCGATATAACTAATTGGCGCAAGTTCGGCATCTGGATTAATTGCGCGAGGCTCCATTGTTACATCAAGATTAGCAGCATTCATTAATGTCGCTTTAAGCTCAAATGCATTGCGTTCTGGGTGTGCTTCTTTAAGAAGGCTCATCGCACCAGCGGTTATAGGGCCAGAGAATGAAGTACCAGTAGCACCTGTCAAGCCATCACCTAAACCTGGGTGAGCAGTCATGATATTTACACCTGGAGCGGTAATTTCAGGTTTTAGTAATCCACCCATTGAAGGACCACGTGATGTAAAGTCAGCAATTGCCCCAGCTAGTACAAGGCGCTCTACAGCAAGGGTAAATTCTTTCCCTTCTTTAAGTGCCATACCCGTTTCTAAGTTAACACCAACTGATGGAATCGTTACGGCAGCATCAGAGCCCCCCATAGGTGCCGGTGTACCATCATCTGAATTATTGGCGATAATCACAAATGCAGCGCCTTTAGCTTGTGCTGCCAATACTTTTGTTGTAAATGCACAGCCACCGCGGTCAATAATCACGCCTTTACCTGTAAAATCAATACCCTCAGCAAAGTCGACACACGCAGTTTGATTTTCAGCTGGGTAAACCAGCTCAATATCACCCGTGGCAAAACTAAATGCTGTTTGAGGACCGAAACTAGCTGGTTGCACAGTGACATCTTTACCATCAACCATGCCATTACCGATACCTTGGTCGCCCGTTGGGTGAGTCATTGCACCTACAGACAGTGCATTTTCAGATGTACTAGGTCCGCCAACAATAAATGGATATGCGCCGTCATTACCCGCTGAAATAACAACGTTAGTACCTAGTTTAACCGCTTTATTAATAAATAGACCTACCGCGTCATTTGCAAAGTCACCATAATCACCACCCAGTGACATGTTAATAACATCAACACGGTCGGAAATGTCACCATCTTTATTCGGATCCATTGCATTTTCAAGAGCAAGTAACTGGGCTAAACCAGGACAACCACTGTTACATACTGAATATACGTAAAGATCAACATTTGGGGCAATACCATTTACTGAATTAGAAACGTGTGTACCGTGGTTAGTGTTAACATCGATTGGATCGGCATCATCATTTATATAGTCATAGCCGCCTTTGATTTGCGCTTGCGGCCAATCAACACTTGCTGGATCTGCCACTGCAGCATCATATGCTTCTTTAGTGCCCGCCCCACCAAAGGCTGCGTGGGTATAATCAACACCAGTATCAAGCACAGCAACTTTAATGCCTTGGCCTGATGCAACACCACTTTCAACTAATGGTGTCGCCATTATGTAATCAGCGCTATCTGCAACACTTAGTTCATAATCATATACAGGGTAAATAGCCTCTACTTGTTGATTATTCAATAAACGTGCTACGTCTTCTTGATTACCGTTAACGACGATTGAACTCACTAGAGTAGACGTTTTTGCAATGACTTGTAGCTGCAAATCCATAGAAGAAATAGCTTGCTCAACACTTGTTTGCGCTACTAAAGCTTGCGTACGAACAGCTGAAACGTCAGTACTTACTACTTGAGCTGTTGCAGGGGCATGCAGTTTAATCAACCAGCTAGATGCTTCGCCGCGAACCTGTTCTTTTTTTACGCCAGCTGTAGATTGGACATTTTTTTGAGACGTCAGATTATATTTTTCAAAATTATTAGCATGAGCTGATGCGCAAAAAGCACTTGCGACAGCAAGAGCAACCGCCGTTCGCTTAATTGAATTAGAATTCATAGTATTCCCCTGGATATATAATGGTTATGATTGTTTTTATTCGAGACTTTAAGTCATGTACAATATAAAACCATAATGTCGTAAATAACAACTATTTTATTACTTACCGTTTACACTTTGTTTCTACAAACAAAACAATAAATCTCAAAACGCTGATTATAATGAAATTTTAAATATTCACCCTTGTAAATGAATGTAAACACAAACGCAACAATACCCAAAAGAGAAACTGATGAACAATGAAGTTATCAATATATTAACAATGGCTAAGGTAATACAGACAGCTGTAGCGCCGGTATTTTTGATCACAGGTATTGCCGCAACGTTGGGCGTATTATCAAATCGTTTAGCACGAATAACTGACCGAGCCCGCCAGCTTGAACGTAAATTGAAGGTCAGTACTGATGAGGAATTTAATACCTCGCTAACCACAGAGCTCAGAGCACTACTAAAACGATCTCGCTTTATCCATATCGCATTTAGTTTAAGTGTATTAAGTGCTGTACTTGTGTGTGCCGTGGTTATGCTGCTGTTTTTATCGCATATTCAGGCAGTTAATTTAGGAGTCACTATCGGTAGTTGTTTTGTCGGCGCCATGGCGTTACTGATTTGTGCGTTTATGTCACTCCTTGGTGAAGTATTCTTAGCCACGCGCAGTATGCGCAGAGGAATGATATTTGCCGACATAGATATCAATGACTAAAAATATGAATCAAAAACGATAACTTAAGTTTAATGGTTAAAGCTCAGTTAAGTTTAACCGCAATAAACTTGAATAATATGACCTACTGATATACAACAACGGTTGTTAACGCTATGAATACAATTAAGGGGCGAAAGGAATGAAATTAAAACAGCTATTTTTAGGCACAGTATTATCAACATTAGCGCTGGGCGCATCAGCTGAATCTGTATTTGAAGAGCCAAGTGATGCGATTGAATATCGCCAAGCTGCATTTTCAATGATCCGTGTACAAATTGGTGATATGGGCGACATGCTAAAAGGCAAAGTAGAGTTTGATGCACAACGCTTTCAAAAGCGTGCAAATAATGCAGCAGCATTGTCTAAAATGCCATGGGAAGCATTTGGCGCTGGCACTGATAAAGGCGATACATCTGCCCTTCCAGCAATTTGGAGTGATAACGAAACCTTTATGAAAAAAGCAACTGCATTTCAGCAATATGCTGATGAGCTAGCCGTTGCTGCACAATCTGGTGATAAAAAGCTAATTGCCAAAGCGTTTGGTCCTTGGGCTAAAGGATGTAAAGATTGCCACACATCATTTAAAGATTAATCTTTGAACCGATAAGCTTTAAACAAAATGGCGCTCAATCAGCGCCATTTTTGTTTTTTAATTGCTAACTAACTAAATAACTTAGCGGCTCTGCGCCCCATGTCATCAATAGTCCACTTAGTAATACAACAAAAATAACAATTGCTAACCAAGGCGATTTGGTTACTTTAACCTCTGCATTACCTGCTTCTTTGTCCGTATACCCGGTGACCATCGCTTTAACTAACCTTTTGCCTTTAATGCGGTAAATAACAATTGCCACAACGTGTAAAATAATCGCATAAAATAATAAGTCGAAATTTGTGTGGTGCAACCAGCCCGCCCACTCAACCACATTATTAGAGGCATATTGCACCAATGGTCCGTCGGTTAAAATATCGTCCGTGGTCATTAAGCCACTCACTAACTGCACCAATAACAATGCAAAAAAAGCGAGCACCATATAACTGCCCGCAGCACCATGACCCACTGGCTCATTAGTTTGTTTAAACGATTTGATTGCCGCAATAGGAGAATGTAGCAATGCACTTAACTTCGCCGTTTTACTACCAATTAAGCCCCATATAAGACGCGTTAACAGCAGCGCTAATGTAAAAAAACCTGCGATAAAATGCAGTTCCATCATGCCTTCTTCAGCACTAAAATACAGTGTGGCAATTGCTATTACGAGTAGCCAGTGAAAGCTACGAATAAACCCATCCCATACTTTAATACGTTTAACCACTTGATCATCCATCGTAATAACTACCTCTTAAATATATACTCTATAATAATGCCACAGACTGCTTTACACGACTATTTCAACGCGGCGAATAACCGCAGGTATAACGCGCAATTTTTTACAAGCTTTGTATATTGGTTTAGATATACTCAAAGCTATAAGAGCTAAAATAACAAAAGCGGCGCCAATGAAAGATGAACAATCAACTTTTTATCACCATGAGAAATTAGGCGGGTTAGAGGCTTTACAAGCACGCTTTACTCATCAGAATTTTTCACGCCATAGCCATGAAGGCTACACCATTGGTTTAATTGATTGCGGCGCGCAAAAGTTTTATCGCAGTGGCAGTGACCATATCGCACCAAAAAATAGTATTATTTTAGTCAATGCCGACCAAATTCATAATGGCCAAACAGCAACCGAAGCAGGCTGGTCATACAGAGCAATGTATCCGCGTCCAGAGCAATTTGACGCACTTTCTCAAGAGTTAATAGGTATTCGCTGTGGCGCACCTTATTTTGATTTTGCTGTTTACAACAATCGCTCACTTACCCACCAATTAAATCAACTACTTAATTGCTTAACAACTACAGTGAAAAATAATAACCAACTGCACACTGAAAGCTTATTTTACAGTGTGATGACTCAGTTAATGCTGTCATTTAAACAAGATTACCGACAATTAAAACAACTAAAACCCAAAGCAAACCTTACACATGCACAGCAATACCTTGATGAATATTGCTGTGAAGAGATAAGCCTTGAGCGAATAGCCGCCCTGAGTCACATGAGTCCATTTCATTTTATTCGCCAATATAAAAAACAATATGGTTTAACTCCTCATGCATACCAAATACAGCGCCGTATTCGCCATGCAAAGACATTGTTAAAACATGGTTTAAATGTCAGCCAAACAGCAAACGAATGTGGCTTTCATGATCAAAGTCACTTACATCATCACTTTAAATCTCGCATTGGCATTACGCCTGGCCAATATAGAAATCTATTTAGCAGTTCATTAACGAAGGATACACAGTGAAAAAGGCATTACTTAAAGGTTTTTTAGATATGCTACCGCTGTGTTTAGCGGTGATCCCATGGGGTATTTTATGTGGATCGTTAGCGGTACAGAATGGTTTTACAGCTCTCGAAACACAAGCTATGTCACTATTGGTTTTTGCAGGCTCAGCGCAACTGGTTGCCATTGAACTAATGGCTGGTAATACGCCGTTATTAACTATTTTATTTACTACTTTTATTATTAGTTCACGGCATTTTTTATATGGGTTAGCGGTACGCCACAAAGTAATAGATCAACCTTTGCGTTGGCGCCTACCTGTAAGCTTTGTACTCACTGATGAATTATTTGCATTTTCTCACCACCGCAAAGCCTACCGTACAAAAACGCGTTTAACCTATGCGCTAAGTGCCGGATTTAGTTTTTATATAGCGTGGAATTTATGGACTTTTATTGGCATTGTAGCAGGGAGTTTATTGCCCGATTTAACCACCCTCGGTTTAGATTTTGCCATTGCCGCAACATTTATAGCGCTGGTTATTCCTGGCATAAAAAACCTTGCAACCTTAGCAACGGTTGTAACCGCAGGCATAGTTGCTAGCGTTTTAAAAAGCCAAGGGTTTGAGTTGTGGTTGGTTGTTGCTGCACTGAGTGCTATGACCGTGGGGTATATTATTAGCCGTGTTATTAGTCGCACAAATAGCCAAATACATATAAAACAGGCGCCTAAATCATGATGACAACTATTTTATTAATGGCCTGTATTACTTTTTTTACCCGTTACTTATTTTTACACCGCGCTTTGCCCTTTAAAGTCGGACCAAAAATGCAGCAATTTTTAAGCTTTAGCGCCCCTGCAGTGCTCACTGCTATTTGGGTGCCTATCGTATTTGTAACAGATAATGGTATTAACCTAAACTGGCAAAACCCATACCTCAGCGCTGCAGTTGTCGCAATTATTGTCGCGTATAAAACGCATAATATTTACTACACAACGCTGGCTGGTATGGGCCTGTTTTTAATTTTGAATTAGCGCCAGATCAATGCGCCAATTCAATTGCCGATACTGGCGCTAAACACTGGCAAGTAAAACAGCGCGGCTCTTTTCAAGAGTAACTTGCTCTCGCTCACCGAGCGCCGTCATGCCGTGGCGCTCAAGCTGCTTAACAATTTTATCTGCCACTTCTTCACCTAAGTTGTAATCACTTAGACGAGTTGGCATGTTTACACTATGGAAAAACGCCTCTGTTGCAGCAATTGCTTGCTCAATAGCGGCATCTTCATCGCTAATATCAAGGCCTAAAACACGTTGTGCATATTGTAAAATTTTACCGCGTTTCGTTTCTTTTTGCTCAGCCATCATACGTGGCAATACAATCGCTAACGTTTGTGCATGATCAAGGCCATACACTGCCGTCATTTCGTGCCCTAGCATATGCGTTGACCAATCTTGCGGCACACCAGCACCAATTAATCCATTTAAGGCCATCGTTGCCGACCACATAATATTAGCGCGCACTTTGTAGTTGTCTGGCTCACTGAATGCTTTTGGGCCTTCTTCAAGTAAGGTCATTAAAATACCTTCAGCAAAACGATCTTGTAACTTAGCGTCTACATCGTACGTTAAGTATTGTTCCATAGTATGAACAAACGCATCAACAATACCGTTAGCTACTTGGCGTTTAGGCAATGAGTAAGTCACTGCAGGGTCAAGCACAGCAAATTGCGGTTGTACAAATGGGCTAGCAAATGGCAATTTGTCATGACTATCAAGGTTAGATACAACACTAAAGGTATTTGACTCAGACCCCGTTGCTGGCAAAGTTAGCACTACACCTAACGAAATCGCTGACTTAATTTCACCACCTTTAGCTAAAATATCCCACGGTTCACCTTCATAATTTGCCGCTGCAGCAATAAATTTACTGCCGTCAATAACAGAACCGCCACCAACAGCTAAAATATAGTCAATCTGTTTCTCTTTAACTAAAGCAACCGCTTTCATGCACGTTTGATAACTTGGGTTTGGCTCGATACCTGCAAATTCAAACCAAGTATGCTCACTTAACGCATTACTTACTTGTTCATAAATACCATTTTTTTTGATGCTGCCGCCGCCATACGTAACCAGTACTTTTGCGTCAGTTGGGATCTCACTTTTAATTAATGCGATTTGTTGTTCGCCAAAATGAATTTTTGTTGGGTTTGCAAAACTAAAATTTAACATGCTTGCTCCATTAATTGATTATGTATAATGCGTGGTGACCAAATGATTGTAGACTTTTAACGTTTAAATTAAAGATTAAGATCAGGCAATCACTTTTGCACAGCTGCAACAATGAATGATATAAACTATAATTACTTAATATTTTGAGAACATAATATATGTGGCAAGGCCTTGATGAATTTTTACATGTCGTTGAACATGGCAGCTTTACCCATGCAGCAAAAGCTATGGAAGTGTCAACATCTCATATTAGTCGCCAAGTACAACAATTAGAAAACCGCTTAGGCTCAGTGCTGTTTCAACGTACCACCCGTAAAATAAGCTTAACTGACGCAGGGCGTGAATACGCAGTTAAACTCAAAGCCATAAAACAAGAACTTATAGACGCTAATAATCAATTACAAGGCGAACAACGCAGACCCAAAGGCCTTATTCGCATTACCGGCGCGGGGGAATTTGTCGCAACTAATGTAGCACCCAAAATTGTTGAATTCGTAAAACGCTACCCTGACGTGGAAGTCGATATGGACTTTAATAATCGCAACGTTGACCTCGTAGAAGAAGGTTTTGATTTAGCCATTCGTTTTGGGCGTATGCAAGACTCGAATTTAATCGCGAGACCACTATGCCCTCGCATCATGACGCTCGTTGCAAGCCCTGACTATTTACAACAAAACCCCGCTCCTACAACACCTCACCAGCTCACTAAACATAATTGCTTAGTGGCAATGGGTAAACGCTGGCGATTTAATTTTAATGGCGAAATCAAAGAAGTAAAAATTACTGGAAACTGGCGCAGTAATCATCCACGCGCATTACTCAGTGCAACATTGGGTGGATTAGGGATTGCCCACTTAGCTTGCGATATTGTTGAACAATACGTGCAACAAGGCCAATTAGTAACGCTGCTTGATGAATTTCAAGTCACTGATAATGCATCTTGGTTAGTATACCCACGCAAAGATTTAATGCCGTATAGAGTACGTTTATTGATTGAATATTTACTCACAAGTTTTAGGGCGTGTTGACCTTTGCAGATTAAAATTCGTTCAATCCAAAGGCGATTTAATCGCGGCGCGAGGTTTGTAACCGAGTGGGCTAAGTAAAAATCGAGCAAAGCTAGATTTAAGCTGTATGTCTGTCACAACTCAGGATAGAATTTACCAAACAACAATAATAAAGTGAGCATCATGAACGACTTTCACCAACTTTCAGCCACAAACTTACAGGGCCAAACATTTGATTTTAGCAACCTTGAAGGCAAAGTGGTTTTAATTATTAATACCGCCAGCAAATGTGGCTTTACACCGCAATACGAAGGCCTGCAACAATTGCATGCAAAATACGCCGAGCAAGGATTGGTTATTATTGGTTTTCCATGTAATCAATTTGGTCAACAAGAACCTGGAAACGCTAAGGATATCGAGCAGGGCTGTTTAATTAATTATGGCGTTGACTTTGTGATGATGGGCAAAGTAGATGTAAACGGCGAACATGCACACCCCGTGTTTAGGCATTTAAAATCAGCCTTACCAGGGTTTTTGAGTCGTAAAATAAAATGGAATTTCACAAAATTTTTAATCGGCCGCAATGGCGAACCTATTAAACGTTTCGCTCCTTTTACCAAGCCGCAACAAATCGAAAGCACGATCATTAAAGCACTTAAAAACTAAAAGCAATAAAGAGGCATACGCCTCTTTATTTTAAACTGTTGCTTAGTGATTCATGTACTCATCAAAGTCATCATCACCTAAGTTTTTACGCAAGCGTTTTTGCTCCAGGTAGTCTTCCAACTTTTTCTTCACCTTTTGCTTATTCTTGTCGTGTTGATTACGCCCAACCATTTCGTACTCGTCTTCAACAAAAGCGTCATCTAGCGCATCGTAACTAAATGTCTTACCCACAACCCACTCCATAAAGTGTTTGAGACCAATGTAGGATTTTTATCACTGCCATTGGTAAAATTAAAATGTTCAGTGCGCTTATTCAACATAGTGAAGCGCACCAAAGTAAAGCCACAACCCATTCTAAAATGATGTTATGTCAGTAATGTGAATAAATAGCGTTAAATTTGAATTCTGGAAAGTGAGACTTTTTTATCGAAACGATAAACATTATTTATGCTTATAAATTTTTTAGTCATTTTGACTAAAAATTAGTTTTTTTATCATTTAATAGACCAATCAAAAAATAAAGAAAAGACCCTAACAACATGATTATTAATATTAATTTTTTTTGGCATCAAACTTGATAACAACTAAGTAAGCATTCGTTATAATCAACACATTAGCAGGATATAAAAATGAAAAAATTACTTTTAGTAGGTTCTTTATTTATTGCCACAGGGGCAATGGCGCACAATGATAACGACTCGCATATTTCATTTAGCGGCGATTCGTGCAAAGTAGAGTTTCAAAATGATGTTCGCATTAAACCAAACGAACTCGAAATTTTTACCGCTAACGATCACACCATGACTTTCACTAACAATGGCGAGCTCATTGTTGATGGCCAAACATTGGCATTAGATGAGCAGCAGCGTCAAGCAATCAGCGACTACTCAGACAGCCTACGAGGCCAGCTACCTGAAGTTGCTAACATTGCACTTGAAGGTGTAAAAATTGCCGGCGTTGCAATTGAAGAAGTCGCCAATGCATTTAACATCCAAGGTCTAGACAGTATTAATGACCTAATGGCAGAGATTCAGGTTGAGGTAGAAAATACCTTTTATCAACAAGGTGCCTTTGTAATGGGGCAGCAAAGTTTCAATGACTTTGGCGAAAATTTTGAAAGCCATTTTGATGAACAAATTGAAAGTGCCGTTGAATCAGCAATGATGCAATCAATGGGCAGTATTTTGATGGCATTAGGGTCTGAGTTAATGGGTGCCGGCGGCGATATGCAAGCCTTTGAACAGCGTATGGAAAATATGGGTGCACAAATAGAAGAAAAGGTAGAACTGCAAGCAAACGCACTAGAAAAACGTGCTGATGCATTATGTGATAATTTTTCAACGATTGCAGCGCAAGAGCAGCAACTTGTTAAATTAGTACCAGAGCTAAAAAATTATCAATTATTTAGCTACAAACAAAACAACTAAACTCATATAACAATTTGATATCCCTTTAGCAGCACTCTTTTAAACGTGCTGCTTTTTTACTTTTTAGCTAAATGTATTAACTCACCAAGTTTAATAATTGCTTGCTCGACTCGTTCATTCCAAGGCAAGCCATAACTTAACCGTATACAGCTGCGATACTTATTCGTTGCCGAAAATATATAACCCGGTGTAATACTAATACCATTTTCTAACGCGAGTTGAAATAGCTTAATACTGTCAAAGCTTGGCCCTAAATCAACCCAGACCACGCAGCCACCTTGCGGATCACTAATACGTGCCGTGGCAGGAAAAGCTTGCTGCAAACACCAAATCATCCGCTCTTTATTGGTACGCAGACGCTGCCTAAGTAATTTTAAGTTACGCTCATAATCACCACTGGCCACAAACTCATATAACGTCCATTGATTAATTAAAGATGTTGAGCAGCTTAGTGCTCGTTTATAACGTCTTGCGCGCGCTGCAAACTTTCCCGCAATTAACCAACCAACACGATAACTCGGAGCCGCTGTTTTTGAAAACGAAGAACACGTTAACACGAGCCCCTTTTTTGAATACGCTTGTGCAGGTATGCCTCGCTCGGGAGTAAAATGCAAATCGCCGTACACATCATCTTCAATAAGCACTACATCTTGTGATTCTAATAGCTCAACTAATTGTTTACGCTTATGATCCGGCATAAAGCTGCCAACCGGATTGTTGATCGAAGTTGAAAACACACAGGCTTTAATATCGTGATCTTGCAAAGCTTGGTTCAGATCATCAAGCCAGATCCCATCATCAGGACATAGCGGGATCTCCAGTGCTTTAAGGCCTAAACTCTCGATCAATTCAATGATCCCAAAATAACAAGGTGACTCGATCGCAATCACATCCCCCGGCTTTGTCGCACATTTTAACGCGATCGCCAGAGCCTCTTGTGCACCATTGGTAATCACTAATTCATGGCTATCAACCCCAATACCAAAATCTAAATAACGATGGATCAACTGCTTTTTAAGCGGCGCAAAGCCATCCATCGCCCCATAGTTTATTGCACGACTCCCTGCAATCGACATTACCCGACGCATGGTCCGGCTAAGCATTTTATCGGTTGGGGCTGCCGCAACAGGGTTTGCAATACCAAAAGGCACCACATTCGCTTGATGGATTGCATCGTATACTTGCTCAATTAACACCTGCATATTAACTGATACAGGCGCGCGACTCAGCTTTACCCGTTTAGGCCGAGCAAGTTGTGTATTAACTGTTTTTAAAAAGTAACCAGACTTTTCCCGCGCTTCAACAAGACCTTGTGCCTCAAGAGACTGATAAGCCAATTTTACAGTCGGGATGCTCACATTGAGTTTTTCGGCCATTTTGCGTAATGAAGGAAGTTTCTCACCAGGGAGCAGTGTGCCCTGCTCACTTAAATCGCGAACAAGTTGCATGACTTGCTGGTATAAAAAATCATGATTAGTTTTACTGATCACTAACGACATTGCATTTACCTTTCACTCAAAGCACCCCAAATCTGTATAGGTTGCATTTATAGTTTTCTGTGTATGTTAAGTATACAGAAGCGAACTAAAATGAACACTTCATCTTCACACTTGGACCAAGGCCATGAAAAGTATCGCGCTGTACACTCTCACCGTTTTGATTTGGGGCTCTACTTGGCTCGCTATTGAATTTCAATTAGGTGACATCGCCGTTGAAGTTTCGCTATTCTATCGCTTTAGCCTTGCAGCTATTTTGATGTGGATGTGGGTGGGCGTAAAAAAACTCCCCATGAATTACACCCGCCGAGACCATGGCTTTTTTGTTTTATTAGCGCTGTGTAATTTTGGACTTAATTATTTGGTTCTTTACTGGGCACAAAATTACTTAACGTCAGCCATGACATCCATTGCTTTTTCAATGCTGCTCATAATGAATATTATTAATACCCGCTTATTCTTTGGTAAACCTATCGCCAAACGTATTTACAGCGGCGCTATTTTAGGTGTTTTAGGCATCATTTGCTTGTTTTGGCCACAGTTACAGCAGTTCGACTTGAGTAACGGGGTGTTGGTCGGGTTACTACTTGCTCTAAGTGGTACCTTTGTGGCTTCATTAGGGAATATGGTCAGTGTTCGCAATTCTCACCAGCAAATAGGTGTTATGCAAGGTAATGCGTGGGGCATGCTATATAGCGCGATTGGGCTGTTATTTTACGTCATTATTAGCGATGCTCAGTTTAGCTTGTCGGCACCTGCAAGCTATTGGTATTCATTAGTTTATTTATCTGTATTTGGCACTGTTATCGCATTTGCTTGTTACTTTGCATTACTAAGAAACATAGGCCCAGAACGCGCCAGTTATGTGATTGTATTATTTCCTTTAGTTGCCGTTGCACTGAGCACATTATTTGAAGGGTTTATCTGGCAAACGAATACGTTTATAGGCTTTAGTTTAGTGCTGGTAGGTAACGCCATTGTACTAACCCCAACAAAACGAATTAAAGCATTTTTTGCAGCGCGGTCATTGCAGCAAAAAAGCTCCATCCCCGGTTAGAATACGTTTTAAACGTAACTAACCCCAAAGCGCCTACTTGTTAGGCGCTTTTTTTATTTTTAACTGCATACTTTTTTTATCTCTAACTGTATAGAGGTACACGTTGGCACACAAAAACGTAGGGCTCGTGGATGCACTTGAATAGAAGCAGGTGTTACACCAATCAACTCGCCATCGGCTTCAATAGGTAAATTAGGTGTATTAATGGTTGCAACCGTCACGCGTTGATACTCAAGTCCTGTCATTGTATGGTGATTGCGTAGTAATAAACGCATAAAACTATATAGGTTGCCCAACAACCCACGCGCAGGCATGGCATAGCATTCCAAGTAACCACTGTTCAATCGTGCCTTAGGTGCAATAGCCAAGCCACCACCAAAATAACGATGGTTCGCAAATACAGTGATTAGATTTTTATACGCATACTCACGCCCTGAAAAATCACTGGTGATATGCGTACCTTTATAACCTAATAGATATTTAAATCCTGCCAAGCTATAACCAAGCGAGGACCGAGCAGGTTTTGTCTGCAATGCTTTGACAACATGAGCGTCAAAACCAACCCCTGCAATATTGACAAAATAACGGTCATTTATTTGCCCAACATCTATTTTTACATCACCTTGACTAAAAACCGCCGTGCGCCACTCTTTATCAGAGCAGCCAAAGCCTCGTGAAAAATCATTCCCTGTACCTAATGGCAATAACGCCAACGAACACGAAAGTCCCACAAGTGCATTAACAGCTAAATTGAGTGTACCATCCCCTCCAACCACCACTGCACGTTGATAATATTCCGCGCGTTGAGTTATTTTTTTGCAATCTGGATGAAAATTTCCCGTGGTATATATTATTTCAGTACTTATTTGTCGTTGATTGCACTCATGGAGTAACCAATCACATACTTTTTTATGATTTTTATTTGTACTTGGTTTAATAATTATCAACATCGTAATACCAATCTACCCACCTATTTAAAAAAACACATTAACAAAAGATAAATTAATCTGAATAATTAGTCACTTTTTCTATTTCACAATGCATAAAAAATAAAAAATAAAATTAAAACCCTTTAAATACAGACAAAAAATACCACCCAACCTTCATAACCATGCAGTTATCACAGATCATAAAATCTGAACTGCACGTTAAAAAAATATATTCAGATTAGTTATTTCTATCCGACCACCCTAATTTTTATCGTTTTATTTTTGTGCAATTAAGCGTCAGAATAGCCCTGTTGTCAAAACAGACATAACCCGGAGCAAAGTAATGAACCCAGTAAATACATTAAATGAAAATGCAGCAACGCATGTTGCCGTAAAACCAACCAATCGCAAAGCAAAAATGCTCGCTAAACTTAACCGTTATGGTAAAAAGCTAGCACTTGGCGGCGCAGTTCAATATAAGTAACCACCCAACCATGGTTACTTTAGCGGTGCAGCAAACACCCAACCACTAAATGAAAACACTTATTTAGCTCCCTCGTTTGCTGCAACCCCTTCTTAAAACACCTCAAAAACACTTAATTTCAAAAAAAAACCACTTTTTAGAACAAAAAACCAGCAAACGATCTTTTTCCTATTTACACAGCCCACACACCTAAGTATTATCTTGCGTCAACGGAGAGATGGCAGAGTGGTCGAATGCACCGGTCTTGAAAACCGGCAGGGGTTTATAGCCCCTCTAGGGTTCAAATCCCTATCTCTCCACCATTATTACTTTTTGGTGGTTCACTCGACTATCAAAATGAAAAGTTTATGCGCTGGAGAGGTGGCCGAGTGGCCGAAGGCGCTCCCCTGCTAAGGGAGTATAGGGTTTGTAGCTCTATCGAGGGTTCGAATCCCTCCTTCTCCGCCATTTAATAACGAAAAAAGCCCCGCAATTTATTGTGGGGCTTTTTTTGTTGTTAAAAATGGTAGAAGGAAGCTGAAAACTCTCGACACGGATGCTATGGATAACACAAAATATGATTAAACCTTTCATTCCTAACACTTTCATACCACCTACAACTTTTCAAACCGATCATTTTTATTTTAAGGTGCTCGATGATGATATAGCCGAATTAGATTATGCCGCGGTCATGTCTAGCCAAAAAAGGTTACAGGGTATTTTTGGCCCTGCATCTAACTGGCCAGATCCAAAAATGACTCTCGCTGATAATATCGCCAGTTTAAAGATTCATAAACATGAATTTAATACCCGTAAAGCATTTGCATTTTCAGTATTAGATAAATCCCAGAACATATATCTTGGCTCAATATATATCGACCCAAGTCCATCTGTAGATTATGACTGTTGCGTGTACCTATGGATCAAAGATGAATATATTTGCTTAGATAAAACACTTCATCAAGCTGTCAGTGCATGGCTTTGCACACATTGGCCTTTTGAAAACGTTTTATATCCTGATCGGGATTATTAGGGCGTGTTGACCTTTTTGGATTGAAATTTGTTCAATCTAGGGGCGATTTAATCGCGGCGCGAGGTTTGTAACCTAGCGGGCTAAGTAAAAACCGAGCAAAGCTTGTGCGTCCTGCTCACGCCCCTTACCTACATCCGTGTAGGTAACAAAGAGTCAATCGCCCCTAGGAAGAACCCTTTGGGCAGCGCATGTTTGGCATTTATCAATCACGAAAAGTCAATACGCTCTAGAGCGTATAGCAAACTTGTCTGCACGATATAAAAAGAGTAACTTGCTTGTATACATAATAATCAGAGTCTCTAAGGCAAGTCTATTATATTGTTCAAAGTCATTGAATAAAGGGTAACTATGTTTCCGTTGGATGTTTTTATTGCTTATACACTAGCGTGCCTATTATTAGTCATTTCGCCAGGGCCTGACAATTTACTGGCAATTAGTCGAGGCTTAAGCCAAGGTAAATCGGCCGCAATAATTTCAGGACTGTCATCTGGCCTAGGGATATTATTTCATGTGCTAGCAGCAACTTTTGGTTTAACTCTGCTAATCCAAACCTCTGAATTTGCTTTTTATATGATTAAAGCAATCGGTGCGGCCTACCTTATTTATTTAGGCATTAAAGTTTTACGTTCAAAAAATTTGATTTCTTTAGAACCAAGTAATAAAGAATCATTTAAACGTATATTTTCAACCGGCTTTCTCTCTGCTGCACTCAACCCAAAACCTGGCATATTTGTACTCGCTTTTTTACCACAATTTATAAATCCAGCTTTAGGGTCTATCACGGCTCAAATGATTGGCTATGGCCTGTGGTTTGCCATTTTAACCACAATTGGCTTTAGTTTAATGGGAGTGTTTTCATCTCAGCTTGCCAGTTGGCTAAAAAACAAACCTAAACTAATAAACAACTTGAATATTGGTGCTGGAATAACGTTTATTTTTTCCGGGCTCACTGTCGCATTTATGAAGCAAAGATAACTAAAAAATCAATAATTTTATTACTGATTTTCAATTAGAGCATCACGATGAATGAACTTGAAAAAATGCAGGTAGGTTTATACCCTATATTGCCTCAGATCCAGAACTAGCAAACACGCAAACTCACGCAAAACTGGTATGCCATCAGTTTAATTTGGCCGATCCAACAACACCGTATGAGCGAGTTAAAATTCTTGGTGCCTTATTAAAGTTTAAAGGTAAGGCCTACCTTGAACCGATGTTTTATTGCGGTTTTGGTTTTAATATAGAGCTTGGCGATAATTGTGTGATTGGCGCAGGCAGTGTAGTGACAAAAGATATTCCGGCCAATTCGGTGGCCGTTGTAATCCCTGCAAAGTGATTAGGGCGATAAAAACTAAATAGTCGCCCTGGTTGTTAACGCAGGTTAATCTTGCAAACTAAACCCATCTGCATCTAAATGCGCGGGGAAACTTTGCTTAAATAGTTCAAGCGGCTCTTTCTTTAAAGTGGTAATTACAATGTCTGATTCATTGTCTATTGCAGCGACTAGCACATCACCTTTGAAATCATACACTGCAGTGCCGCCATTATGCGCAACGCCATTGCCATCTTCCCCCACACGGTTCACACCAACCACATAGCACTGGTTTTCCATCGCACGCGCCATTAATAGGGTATCCCATACATTACGCCTTGCTGCGGGCCAATTGGCGACATTTATCATCACATCGTAATCGTTACGATTACGTTGAAAAACCGGGAAGCGTAGGTCATAACACACTTGCGGTAAAACCCTAAAACCATTAATGGTGAATATTTGGCGCTGCTGCCCAGCTTTTACAAAATCACCTTCTTTACCCAAACAAAATAGGTGGCGTTTGTCGTAAAACTTAACCTCACCACTGGGCCACACCCAGTAAAAACGATTGGCTTTTTTGTCACCTTGCTCTACTAATACGGAGCCTGCAACCACTGCATTGGCCGATTTAGCTGTCGCGATTAACCAAGCAAGTACTTGACCGTTTTCCGGTTCAGCGCAATCGAGGCTTATCGCAAAGCCGGTGGCGAACGTTTCGGGTAATAAAATAAGATCAACCGCTTTATCTATATTAGCTATTTTATTGCCAAAATTTTCCAAGTTAGCAGCTTTATCTAACCAGTTAAGCGAGGTTTGCACCAAAGCGAGCGTTAAAGTTGACATAAAATCTCCGCAGCTTGCAGCAAAGTTTCATCGCTTTTAGCAAAGCACAAACGAATTACTTTATCGTGACTTGGTTGTTGATAAAACACACTCAATGGGATAGCAGCAACGCTCGCCTGTTCAACTAGCCATTGGCAAAACTCAACATCATTTAACTCAGACACATCACTGTAATCGAGTAGCAAAAAGTAAGTGCCTTCGCTGGGCAAAATAGTAAAGCGGCTACCTTTAAGGGCATTACTGAGCACATCGCGTTTTTGTTGATAAAACTCACTAAGCTCATCCACATGCTCTCCTTGTTGCTCTAACATATCGGCTAATGCATGTTGTGCAGGCGTAAAACTTGAAAAGGTCACATATTGATGGATTTTACGGAACTCCACAGCCAAGCTTGCTGGTGCGATGCAATATCCCATTTTCCAACCCGTACTGTGAAATGTTTTACCGAAACTTGAAATAACAAAGCTTTTTGCAAATAGCGCATCATCACGCAGTACACTTAAGTGAGGCTGCCCATCAAAGGTAATGTGCTCGTATACTTCATCGCTGATGACATATAAATCATGCGCTGAAACTATCGCTTTAAGGGCATTTATATCTTGCTGCTTTAATGTTTTGCCACTGGGATTATGTGGGGTATTTATAATTATTGCGCGGGTGTTTTTATTTACGGCACTGGCAACAGCTTGCCAATCAATCACATAATCTGGCGCATGTAGCGCAATATTAACCGACTTACCGCCTGCCAGCTCTATTGCCGGTTGATAAGAGTCATAAGCGGGGTCAAATATAATGACCTCATCGCCGCGACGTACAATAGCTTGAATTGCCACAAATAATGCCTCTGTAGCGCCTGATGTAACGGTTACCTGCTGATCGGCATTAATTTCTGCACCGTATTTTCGCTGTGCTAATTCAGCTATTTGTTGCTGTAGTCGCGGCACACCACTTGAAGGCGAATATTGATTCATTCCTTCTAATACATAATGGTTCAGCTGTTTTTTTAGCAGCTCTGGCGCGTCAAATTCAGGGAAACCCTGCGATAAATTAATTGCTTCATATTGATTTGCTAAAGTGGTCATTTGACTAAAAATACTGGTGCCTAAATTTGGCAATTTACTTTCAAACACTGGTTACCCTTAATGATGGTTTTGCGCCCAAAGCGATGCTATCATTGCTTATAAAAGAAGTATAGCCGTCTAAATCGTTTTAGTAGCTCGAGGATTATATGCATAACAATACCGCTATTTCAGAACTTATAGAAGCAGGAAAATGGATCAGTCAACGTGGTTGGGTTCCTGCAACGGGTGGCAACTTTTCAGCTCGTACAACCACCGGATTTGTTGTAACTGCCAGCGGCTTTGATAAAGGTCAGCTCGGAACTCATACCTTTATTCAGTTAGACCATAATGGTGATCGCAGCGCAGGTTCAGCCAAACCTTCTGCCGAAACAGAGCTGCATTTATGCATGTACAAACTCATTCCTTCAGCTAACTTTGTATTGCATACCCACTCTGTTGCAGCCACGGTACTATCGCGAATAATTAAAGGCCACAGCCTTGATTTACAAGGCTACGAAATGCAAAAGTCAATTGCAGGCAATACGTCACATTTAGACACACTTAGTATTCCTATTTTTGATAACGACCAAGATATTGATCGCCTAAGCTTATTAGTAAGTGACCATCACTTACACACGCCGATTGAGTATGCAGTGCTTATTCGCGGCCATGGTCTATATGTTGTAGGGCGTGATATTCGTGAAGTACGTCGCCACTTAGAAGGCTTAGAGTTTTTATTTAGTTGTGAGCTTGAGCGTTTAAAATTAGAAGGTATTTCAGCAGAGGCAAAAGTATGATCAAGGCATTATTAACTGATATTGAAGGCACAATTACCCGAATTTCATTTGTTAAAGAAGTGCTGTTTCCTTATGCCGCTGCGCGGTTACCCGAATTTGTAAAAGCAAACGAGCAACAAGACGCCGTAGCTGAACAATTAAATGCCGTAAAAGAATTTATCGAGCAGCCAGATGCCCCTATAGATACGGTTATTAGCACCTTACTCAAATGGGTTGCCGACGATAAAAAAATTACCCCACTTAAGCAACTGCAAGGTTTGATTTGGCAGGCGGGTTACGAAAATGGTGATTTTACTGGTCACTTATATCCTGATGCCTACCAGTTTTTACAACAGCAAAAACTCGCAGGTCAGCAGCTTTATGTGTATTCGTCAGGTTCAGTAAAAGCACAACATTTGATTTTTCAATACTCCGATTTTGGTGACATCCGCCCACTATTTACTGATTACTTTGATACCAAGGTTGGTGCAAAACAAGAGCAATCATCGTATGAAAACATTATTACGCAACTGCCATTTGACGCAAATGAAGTGTTATTTTTGAGCGATGTGGTTAGCGAGCTTGATGCTGCTAAGGCCGCAGGCCTAAATACGTTGCACTTAATCCGCGATGGTCAAGCCTGCTCGGTTGAACATAATTACATTAACGATTTTAGCCAGTTTACAGCGGAGTATTTAACATGAGCCAATTAACTATTTTTGCTGACTGTAATGGCGAAAATGCGCTTTTTACAAGTCATGACAACAACGAGATAGCCGCAGAGTTAAATAAGGTCGGTGTACGTTTTGAGCAGTGGCAAGCAAGTGCAGTGATCACCGCCACTACTAATAATGAGGAGATCATTGCATCTTATAACGCCGATATCGAGCGCCTAAAGCAACAAGGGGGCTATCAAACTGTTGATGTAATTTCATTGGCTAAAGGTAACCCCTCAGCGGCGGATTTACGCGCTAAGTTTTTATTTGAGCACACCCATAGTGAAGATGAAGTACGCTTTTTTGTGAAAGGCCAAGGGTTGTTTTGCCTACACATTAACGACAAAGTTTACCAAGTGTTGTGCCAACAGGGTGACTTGATTTCAGTCCCTGAACTCACGCCGCATTGGTTTGATATGGGCAGCGATCCTGAGTTTACCGCGATTCGTTTGTTCAATAACACTGAGGGCTGGGTTGCACAAAGCACAGAATCAGAGATTGCCAAGCAATTTCCGTTATTAGATTAACGACCTGTTATTTAAAACCAAAAGGCTAAAAATGGAAAAGCTATTCTCATACGGTACGCTGCAATTAGAGCAAGTACAGCTTGATACCTTTGGCCGTTTGCTTGAAGGCCAAGCCGATACACTACAAGGTTACGTAATAGGTGAAGTTGAGATCTCCGATGCCGCCGTGCTGAAAAGCAGCGGCCAACGGTTTCATCCTGCATTAATTAAAACAGGACTGGCGACAGATATAGTAATCGGCACCATTTTTACTATCACCGCAGAAGAACTCGCCAACGCAGACAACTACGAAGTTGATGATTACGTACGAGTTGAAGAGATATTTAGCTGCGGTATTAATGCGTGGGTGTATGTAGCTAAAAGCCTAATATAGCTTACATTAGTTTACAAACACCCAACAAAAATACCCTAAAGACAAACAACTTCTGTTATTATTCTTTGTGATAAAAGCAATAAATAATTAAAGGATTAGATATGGGGCTGGCGCGTTTTCTCACTCAAGGAAACTTAATATTAGTTGGCGAGTGGCAACTAAATATTGATCAGCAAAGTATTAGTGACGGTGATAACGTTAGGGAATTAGAACCCCTGCTGTTCAAACTATTATGCTATTTTATTGAGCATAATGAACGAATAATTCCTCGCCAAGAACTCGCTGAAAATATTTGGCAACAAAGTCATGTAGATGATAATGCTATTAACCGCGCCATCTCTGAGTTAAGAAAAGCCCTCAAGTCAGCAAAACAGCCCGGCCAGAGTATCAAAACTCATTACCGAGCTGGCTACAGTTTATTTATTCCAGTAAGCTCAAACGCAATTAGCGCTGAACCAGAACTTGCGGTAACCAAACCTATTATAACCCATTTAGCTCCGCCAATACTGCAACCGACGGGCACACCGAAAAAAGTATATTGGCCTTGGACTATGGTCTTGCTGCTCTTAGTGATTTGCTTTTCTTGGTTTTATCAAGAGCAGCCATCTGCCAGCAATGAAACACAAAATTCTATGCCTTTTCTTACTTTAGAAGCAGAAACTATTTCTTGGCATAAGGGAAGTTACTATAACTTATTGCTTCCCCCTGATAAAAGTAAGCTGGCTTACACGGTTACCGCTACAAAACCAAGCGAAACAAATAATATATATGTGATGGACTTGGGCAGTAAAAAAGAATATTTGCTTGATGCTGGCAAAGTTTATATTCAAGGTTGGTCAAGTGATGGTGAACGATTATTTTACATCAAGTGTAAGAAAAATAATAAATACCAGTGCCAGCAATGGCAAGCCAGTAATTTTATTTCTAAAGAGATAAAAAAGATGCCCCTACCGTATAGCATTACAGGGGGTGAAGAACTAACTCAGTACACGGAAATTGGCGATACAGCAATATTTCGTAGAAATAACTATCGTGGACTTACCCACCTCAATGCACTCTATGCCTATGATAAAAAAACAGGTGAGGAGCTGCGTATTACTACACCCAATATAACAGGTACTGGTGACTACTTATTAACATCGCTCTCAAATCCCGATAGAATTATCTTTGAGCGCCATAACGTTAGCCAATCTGAGATTTACATGGCTAACCTTGATGGGAGTTCGTTGAAGTTATTAACGACCAACACCCACAGAGCATGGGCGGCTACCTATGACAAAGATGACAACACACTAATTTGGTACAACCGCTTTAATTCGACAATTGAGTCATTTTCGCTTGATACTATGCAGCTGGAGCAAGTGATTGAAGCTCCTGTAAATGCAGCAAATTACGCATACCCACTTGATAAGCAAACCATATTAATCAGCACTGACTTACACGATTTAGATGTCAATATCTTTGATTTTAAAACGGCAACCATGGAACATATTGCCACGGCAAATAAACATGAGCGCGATGGCGTAGCACTGAAAAATGGTGATATTTACTTTGCCGATGCTTATCACTACGATAAACGCGAACATTGGTTAAAAACTAACAACCAATTTATCAACATTACTGATCAGTTAGGCACTGATAATATAATTATAGCTGCTGATGCTAATAGCTCGCATTTATTGAGCTACAACAAAAGTAGTTATCAACTCTCCATTTTGAATGCCACTGATTACCATGTGATAAAACAGTGGTCGGTGCCTGGTCATATTCAAAGTGCTGTAATGCGTAACAATAAAGTGGCTATAATCTATACGGATGCCACTAATCAAAACAACCAAATAATACTGTTAAATACTGATAATGAAAACACTGTAATGAGTGACATCGACACTCCACTTGCGCTTGCTTGGATTGATGACGATCAGTTAATTGTGCATACAAAAAACACGCAATTTTTAATACTTGATAGCCAAACCAATACTTATAAAGAATTTGCAACACCAGATAAACTAACGACAATCAAACCCTCTATAGTGGCTATAGCAAGCAATGATAAAACATTATTTGTGGCAACCGATTTAGAAATATACAGTACGACTTTAGATACAATGCAAGATATTAAAAGTTTAGTGAAAATGAAGCCAACAAACTATATAACAAAGCTAAATGCCCAGAATGATAAGTTAGCTATTTCATTTTTATCTACCAACAACCCAAATAGTATTGAGCTTTACACAGAGCATAAACCAAATGACTAAAAGCCCCTCAAAGCGCCTCGCTTAATATCGGCTTGGCTATATACCCCACTATCCAGTACCCAGCCCGTGATAAGCTTGGCGGGCGTTACGTCAAATGCTGGATTGTAAACTTTTGCGTTAGTCGGTGCCCAAAGCGCCTCGCCAAAACTGCCGCTGACACCACGTACCTCTGCTCCATTACGCTGCTCTATTTCTATATCTTTGCCGCACGCCGTGTTTATATCTAATGTGGTTAGCGGCGCAACAACATAAAATTCAATATCATGAAAGTGCGCAAGCACAGCTAAATTGTAAGTACCTACTTTATTTGCAAAATCGCCATTGGCGGCGATACGGTCTGCACCCACAAAAATTTTATTCACTTTGCCCGCGGCCATTAAACTTGCAGCCATGTTGTCGCAAATTAAAGTATAAGGGATTTGCCAGCGCTCTAATTCAAATGCAGTCAACCGCCCACCTTGTAACAATGGCCTAGTTTCGTCTACCCACACATGAATGTCACCATGGCGCTGCTGCGCTTTATAAATCACCCCAAGCGCAGTGCCTATGCCTGCAGTAGCTAACGCTCCCGTATTACAATGAGTCAGAATATTATCGCCACTGTTAACGAGTTTTGCTCCGTGAGTTGCCATTTTCTCGCACAGAGCAATGTCTTCGTTGAACAGCTTTACTGCTGTGTTTATAACTTCAGCTACATAATCTTGCTGCTGTAATGCCACCCTTAGTTTCGCCATGCAATGCATTAAATTAACAGCGGTGGGACGCGTAGCTTCAAGGTCATCAATGGCTTGCGCTAAAACAGCTTTGGTTGTGTCTTGTTCAGCCAAATAAGCAATTAATAAACTAGCACCTAAACCAATCAATGGAGCACCACGAATTTTTAAACTCAAAATTAGCTCTCTCATGGTTTTTACATCACGGCATTCATGCCACACCTGTTGATGGGGCAATAAATACTGATCCAATACCATTAAGGTATTATTTTGGAATTTTAAGCTGCTAGCGATTAAATCTTGCATATGAGTTGGACCTACCAATATAAAATCTGCTGCTATTTTACATCAGTTTTAAAAACCCACAAAGCGGAAGTGTAGACTTCCAAACGGTTAAAGGTATAGAATGCTATTGTTCCTGAATTAATAAGAGAAGCCCGATGGCCAAATACTTTGCGTTTAATGCCCAGCATGCGATTGATTATATTAAAAATCTTGTAAAAGAAGAGGGATATGATTTTTTTCAGCCAGATCAAACTTTAACTGCGTATGAGTTTGGTGATGGTAATTTAAACTTAGTATTTAGAATCAGTGATGAGCAAAATAACAGCGTTATATTAAAACAAGCACTGCCTTATGCTCGCTGCGTAGGAGAATCATGGCCATTAACACTTGATAGAGCACGAATTGAAGCTGAAGTGTTAGTTAATCATGGCGCTATTTGCCCTGAACACACAGCCAATGTACTGCATTATAACCCCGCATCAGCGTTAACTATTTTAGAAGATCTGGGTCATTTACAAATTTTACGCACCGCACAAATTAACGCAGAACACTTTCCATTGCTTGGCCAGCATGTAGCCCGCTATTTAAGTTATACGGGATTTTATAATTCAGATTTTTACTTAGCCGCTCAGGATAAAAAAGCGAAGGTCACTCAGTTTACCAACCCTGAACTTTGCCAAATTACTGAAGACTTATTTTTTAACGATATTCTGCGTGAGCATGAGCGAAATAACTACCCTGCACAATTACAAAGCACGGTGAGTAAATTACAAAGTAACGCTGCGCTACATTTAGCAATCGCAAAACTCAAAGCGCAATTTTTATCATGCCCGCAAACTCTGCTCCACGGTGATATGCATAGCGGCAGCATTTTTGCAGATCAAAGCACCACTAAGATAATCGATCCTGAGTTTGGTTTTTTTGGCCCTATAGGCTTTGATATCGGCTCATTTATCGGCAACTTATTATTAAATTACTGCGCTCAAAACGCCCGCATTAGTGAGTTTGTTATTCGCCGCAACTATCACAGCCACTTACTGACTTGCCTGCAAGAAAGCTATAGCTTATTTGAACAACAGTGGCTTGCGCTAATTGTAAAGCAAAGTACTGATTTGAATTTGCAAGCAAATGGCTACGCTGAACACTTTATGCAACAAGTTTTGCAAGATGCTATTGGCTACTGTGGTGTTGAGCTTATTCGCCGTACGATTGGCTTGGCTCATGTTGCCGATATTGATGGTATTGAAGATGAGCAAGCCCGCTTAGATGTACAGCGTCACACCTTAGCGCTGGGCGAGCAGTTAGTACTCAACGCCCATACCTGCAATAACAAAGAGGAATTTTTCTCTTTATTAATAAGCCAACTAAATTAAATGTATAAATATAGCAAAAGGCACTTTATTAAGTGCCTTTTTATCAACCTACTTTGGGCGGGCCCTATTACCTAGCCCCTTTAAATTACTGATAATTTTCATACATTTTATCTACTGGTTCTGATAAGCCATTTTCCTGCACAACCCGAACATGTTCACGGCTGAGTTCTCGAGCACTAAATACACCACATGAGTGCGCAATTAACCCCGCCCCATAATGAATATACTTGTTGTAATTAGCGACACGCTGCGCCTTGTCAGCTACATCAAGGCCGCGCTGCAAGCGTTCATCGTGTGTTGTTATACCTGTTGGGCAAGTGTCCTTATTGCACTGCAATGCTTGAATACAGCCCAGGGCAAACATATGACCACGTGCAGAAACAACAAAATCTGCGCCAAGCGCCAGTGCCCAAGCCACTTTTGACGGCACAATTAATTTACCCGATGCAATCACCTTAACCCGCTCTCGTAAGCCATGTTTTTCAAGCATGCTAACGACTAAAGGTAGACTCTCTTTTAAGGGTAATCCAACCGAGTCCATTAAAGGTTGAGGTGCCGCGCCGGTGCCACCATCAGCACTATCGATAGTAATAAAATCGGGCGCTGATTCGATACCGCGATGGTTTATTTCTGCAAACAAGGTTTCTAGCCATGCATAAGCGCCTATAACGGCTTTAAAACCGGTAGGCTTACCTGTTGTTTCACGGACTTTTGCAATCATATCAAGTAAGTCTGACGGATTTTTAACCTCTGGATGACCATTTGGGCTGATTGAATCTTGCCCCTGTGGAATGCCCCGAATAGCTGCAATTTCAGCATTAACTTTTTTACCGGGTAGCATACCTCCTTTGCCCGGTTTTGCTCCTTGGCTCATTTTTATTTCAAACATCTTAACTTGCTCATGAGCCGCAATCTCTTGAAGCTTTTTAATGCTCAAATTGCCTTGCCCATCACGCACACCATACTTAGCCGTGCCTATTTGGAAAACTATATCTGCGCCCCCCTCTAAATGATAAGGGCTTAAACCGCCTTCGCCTGTATTCATCCAGCATCCTGCAAGCTTTGCACCTTTTGATAAAGCACGCACTGCAGGTTTAGATAAGGCACCAAAACTCATGCCTGAGATATTAAATAAGGAGTTTGTTGCATAAGGTACTGTACAATAAGGCCCAATTATTACAGCGCTTGGCTCGAGGGCTTCTTCGTCTAAGGTAGGAAACGCACAGTTCATAAACATAACTGTACCAGTGACTTCTAAACTCTGTGTTGAACCAAACGCTGATGTACGGTCAACATTCTTAGCCGCTTTGTACACCCAACTGCGATCAGCACGGTTGAAAGGCATTTCCTCACGATCCATGGCAAAGAAATACTGACGAAAAAACTCGCCTTGGCGCTCAAAAAAATATCGAAACCGGCCAATCACCGGGTAGTTACGCCTAATAGCTTGTTTTGATTGAGTTACATCTGCAATATAAAAATAAATAACCACTAATACAAACAAACCCAATGCCACAATAAATAAACTGGCAAACACATCTATACTAAAAATTATAAAATCACTCATCCAACGCCCCTTGCTGGTTATTTTATTCCAGCAAAGAGCATATAAGCAGATCAAATTTCAAGCAAAGAGTTTTATACCCTAGGACTTCAAATTGTTGGGCCTACACTGAATAACGGTTAGCTTTTCTGTTTAGCTAATTCAGCTTGAATATACAAACGAATTTGTTCCTCAAGAACTGACAGAGGGACTGAACCATGGCGAAGTATTTGATGATGGAATTCACGAATATCAAAGTTCTGCCCTAGTGCTTGCTCTGTTTCTTGGCGTAAACGCTTAATGGTTAACTCACCGATTTTGTAAGATAACGCTTGCGCTGGCCATGATATATAACGGTCAGTTTCTGTTTTAACGTTATGTAACGACAGGGCCGTATTTTCACTCATAAAGTTCATTGCACGCTCACGGCTCCAGCCATACATATGCATACCCGTATCAACAACTAAACGTGCAGCACGCCACATTTCATACGTTAAACGGCCAAAGTTACTATATGGGTCTTGATAAAAACCAGCCTCAAGCCCTAAATATTCAGAGTATAAACCCCAGCCTTCACCAAATGCTGACAAGTAAGCGTCGCGGCGATAACTTGGTAAATACTCTAACTCTGCATTGAGCGATATTTGTAAGTGATGGCCTGGCACTGCTTCGTGCAAAGTTAGCGCCTCTAATACATACAAAGGACGTTTATCCAGCGCATAGGTGTTTACCCAATAAAAACCGGCTTGATCGTCACGGCTTGAACCAGAATAACGTCCGGTTGTATATTTTGGCGCAATACTCGCAGGTACTGGGGCTACACCGTAAGGCATACGCGGTAAGGTATGAAATAGTTTAGGTAATTGTGCATCCATTTTTTTAGCGATAAACGATGCTTCTTTTAATAACTCTTCGGGAGTTGTTGCGTAAAATTGCGGATCCGTACGCAAAAAATGCACAAATTCGGCAAACGTGCCTTCAAAACCAACTTGTTTAATCACCTCATCCATTTCACCACGGATACGCGCAACCTCTTTTAAACCAAGCTCATGGATTTCTTTTGGCGTCATATCTGTGGTGGTGTAATACTTGGCGCGATTAGCATAAAACGCCTCACCATTTGGTGTAGTTGAAATGCCTATTTCGCTACGCGCACCCGGTTGATACTCTTCATTAAAAAACGTTAAATACCCTTTGTAAGCGACAATCACCTGATCTTTAATTATTTTTTGGGCTTGTCGTTGTAAAACTGAAAATTCATTATCACTTAACCCGGCAGTGTTAGTTAAAAATGGCTTATAAAATTCCGATTGCGTTACATCGTCAACAATGTAGGCGTTAATTGAGTCTTGATACCCGATTAAGACGGCTTTCGGTTGTGTTAAACCAGCTTGCAAGCCTTTACGCATCCAGCCAATATTTTGCTCAAAAAAGCGGGGAACTTGCTGCAAACGTTTAAGGTAAAGCTGGTAGTCAGCAGCTGTCTTATAATCTGAGCGCGATACCATAAACGACAAACTCGAATGAAAACCATATTCAGATGTCAGTGGCATATAGTGTGCATTAAACACATATTCATCGACACTGTTTTGCACTTGAGCACGGATTATAGTGAGATTTATTCGGTTTTCTTCACTGAGTTTATCTTTATCTATCGCGTCTAATTGCGCTAATAGCTGAATATTTCCTTGGTATTTTTTTTCAAGAAACTCAGCTGATAAATTACTTAATAAGTAGCCATCTACTCCTGCGGGGTTACTGTACGGGCTAATACTTTTACGATAGTCAACAATCGCTTCAGCGGCATCCGTAAATTGTTGGTCGCTGTTTATATCGGTCATTTGACACGCACTCAACGAACACACAAGAGCTAGGCTCAATAATGAGTGATGGAAAATATTTGAGCGTGGTTTTTTCATAGTTTTAGAGCTCTGTGGCATTAATAGTAAGGCTAAGCTAACCCAGTAAGACTAAAACAATCAAAAAAATGCGACTAAGAGGCTTTAAAATAAGGCTAAATTAACAGCAATTATTGCCTAGTACTTAATCAGTATTTTTTTACATTAGTGCTATTGTTGAGAAAATCAGCGATTGGAAAGCAAAAATGCAACTTTTGCTTCTAAATTGTGTTTTTTAGCTTTTAAATTCACTCGATACAGATTAATGTATTGAGGAAATAAATGCTAGGATGGCCCAGATGTCTCATGGATTGAGTTATTTAATTTAGCTGTTACGCGTATTTAGTTGGTATAAACAATGATGTTCCATGATTCCATGGCTATTGCTCAAGAAAAAATGACCAAGGTATGTATCTTTTTAGAACATCATAGTTTACCGCCGTCACCTCTAAATTATCAGGTAGTTTATACTTTCGTTAGCCAAGTCAATTCCGACCTAAGCACAACGATTGATCGCGCAATTGCCCAAGGGCAAATAATTGATTCTGTTTATATCGAACAACTTTATTTTGACTACATCGATCAGGCTCACAAAGCTGAAACCACCATGGTTCGCAATGTCGACGGTGTTATTAATTCATTGTCGCGCTCAGCACACTCCACTGAAAAAGAAATAATTCGCTTTGCCAGCCAAGTGAGTGACTGCGTTCATTCACTTGATGAAAATAACGTTAAGCAAAGCCGCTTAGCATTAGAGACGCTAAGCAAACAGACTGCCCATTTACTCACACAGCATAAGCAATTTAAGCGAGAGCTTATCAAAGCTAAACGATTACAAGAAAGAACCCAGCAACAACTCCTACAATTACGTAAACAACACATCACTGATCACCAAACTGGTCTGTATAAGCGCCACTACTTAAACCAGCAAACACAATTATGGTTAGGTAAAAACAAATCAGTATGTGCAATCGCCATTCAAATTGATAATTTAGATCACTTTATTGATAACTACGGCGATATGATTGGTGAAGTTATTTTAAATAAAGTTGCTAAACAAATTCAAAAGTACGTATTTGAAAGCGGTTTACCCGGACGTACAGGTAAAGATGCATTTACCATTTTACTTGCTGATATTGACCCAGAAACAGCCAATGTTATAGCTGAAAAAGTCCGCAATGGAGTCGAGAAGTTACGCTTTGTAAGCTCAAAAAATGGTATTAAACTTCCACCAATTAGTTTATCCCTTGGTATTGCTAAGCATCACGACGAGAAAGATTTTAATAAATTAGCGCGCAAAGCATCGAATGCTGCATATAAAGCAAAATCTCTTGGTCAAAGCAGCTTTATCGCTGGTCAATAAACCATATAAAGTTGTTACCTGCGAACAATTTAACCATATTCAAATTGCACCTCACGGTCACAATCAAGTACACTAGTCTTTATTGCCACGATAGAGATTAATCATGAACGAGAATCCAGAAAAGACCGCGCATTTTGGCTATAAAACTGTTGCCGAAACCGAAAAAGCTTCCATGGTCGCCGATGTATTTCACTCCGTTGCGACTAAATATGACGTAATGAATGATCTTATGTCTTTTGGTATTCATCGTTTATGGAAACGCCAAACTATTGCCAGCTCTGGTGTACGTAAAGGTCATTATGTACTTGATTTAGCCGGCGGCACGGGTGATTTAACAGCTAAATTTAGCCAACTCGTTGGTGATACAGGCCAAGTGGTATTAGGTGACATTAACTCATCGATGCTCAAAGTAGGCCGTGAAAAACTGCACAACTTAGGTCTTGTAGGAAATATCGACTACGTGCAAATGAATGCCGAAGCACTGCCTTTCCCTGATAATAGCTTTGATTTAATTACTATCGCATTTGGTTTGCGTAATGTGACCGATCAAAATAAAGCGCTGCGCTCAATGTACCGCATTTTAAAGCCAGGTGGTCGGTTGTTGGTATTAGAGTTTTCTAAACCAGAACATGAGTTGCTCAATAAAGCCTATGATTTTTACTCATTCAACCTGCTACCAAAAATGGGTGAATTGGTTGCTAACGACGGCGAATCATACAAATATTTGGCTGAATCAATTCGCATGCATCCAGATCAAGAAACACTCAAAACCATGATGAATGATGCTGGCTTTGAACAAACAACGTATCAAAATCTAACTGGTGGCATTGTCGCGTTACATCGTGGTTTTAAATATTAAGCGCTAGCTTGGACACTGAAAAAGGTAAAGGTGCTGTTATGTTAACGAATTTTCTAGTCGCTGTAGTTGAGCGTATTTTAAATACAGCGCTAGTGCTTGATAGTACTTTAATAGCCAAGCTAAAACCTGTCACTCAACAGCGTTTATTAATTGATATACGTGACTGGCAACAACAATTTGTAGTGGTGTTCACCGGCCAAAATTTACATTTATACAATACCAAAGAAACACTGTATGACTGCATGATCAGCGCTAATATCGATACCTTAATGGCATTACAAAATCCAGCGATGTTGACGCAGCTGATCCGCCAGGACAAACTCGATCTCCAAGGTGATTTAAATATTGCTCAAGGCTACAGTAATGCTTTTGCTGCAATGGATATTGACTGGCCTGAACACCTTTCTCGCTATATTGGTGATGTCCCTGCACAACAAGTTTGGCAGCTTATTACGCAATTGAAAAGCCAAGGCGATAAAACACAGCTTAAGCTTAACAATACGATTACTCATTTATGCCAAGATGAGTTAGCGGTCACCATTCACCCGATAGAGCTTGAACAATTTAAACAACACACCCGCCAATTAAAAGGCCAAGTTGCTCAGCTTGAAATGCGTATAAACCAATTACTTCAATCTAACTAAATCTGTAAGGATTATTTGTGTCAGCTGCTCGGTTATATTACATCACCCAAACCCTACTCAACTATGGTTTAGATGAACTGATCCCTGCCAATAAAATACCTTGGTATGCTAAAGCTGGCCGCTCATGCTTGTTCTGGCTTAAAAACAAACACACAGATAAACCAGCTGGATTACGACTGCGCTTGGCGCTGCAACAGTTAGGCCCTGTATGGATTAAGTTTGGCCAAATGCTCTCTACGCGTCGCGATTTATTACCGCTCGATATAGCAATAGAGCTTGCGCACCTACAAGATCAAGTACTCCCTTTTGAAGGTGCATTAGCACAAAAGCTCATTGAAGAAGCATTAGAGATCAATGACATTAGTGAATGCTTTAGTGACTTTGAACAAACTCCTTTAGCCTCTGCATCTATTGCACAAGTTCACACAGCGACCTTAATCGATGAACATCAACAACCGCAAGATGTGGTGATAAAAGTAATTCGCCCAGATATAAAAGGCCAAATTGATGCCGACCTAGCCTTGATGGAGCAATTTGCTAAAGTCGTGGCTAAATTAGTAAATGAAGCAAAAAGATTACGGCCTGTAGAAGTGGTTAAAGAGTATAAAAAAACCTTACTCGATGAACTAGACTTAATGCGTGAAGGCGCTAATGCTATTCAATTAAAGCGTAACTTTGAAGGTTCAGATTCGCTTTATATCCCTTATGTTTACAGTGACTACAGTCGTGTTAATGTACTCGTAATGGAGCGTATTTACGGTATTCCAGTTTCGGATACTGACGCATTAGTTGCGCAAAACACCAATATGAAATTGCTAGCTGAACGAGGCGTGGAAGTGTTTTTCACCCAAGTATTCCGTGATAGCTTTTTTCATGCTGACATGCATCCAGGGAACGTGTTTGTATCATACGACACGCCTGAAAACCCCAAATTTATTGGGATCGACTGCGGGATTGTTGGCACCTTAAACAAAGAAGATAAACGTTACCTTGCAGAGAACTTTATTGCCTTTTTTAATCGTGACTACCGTCAAGTCGCCCAGCTGCATGTTGACTCAGGGTGGGTTCCAAAGGATACCAGCGTTGAAGAGTTTGAGTTTGCGATTCGTACAGTGTGCGAGCCGATTTTTAATAAGCCATTAGCTGAAATTTCATTTGGTCACGTTTTAGTCAACTTGTTTAATACAGCTCGTCGCTTTAATATGCAAGTTCAACCCCAATTAGTTCTACTGCAAAAAACCTTACTGTATGTTGAAGGATTAGGGCGTCAGTTATATCCACAATTAGATTTATGGAAAACAGCAAAGCCCTTCTTAGAAGACTGGGTAAAGCAACAAGTCGGCCCTTGGTCGGTACTTAAGCAGGTATATGCAAATTTACCTTTTTGGGCAGAAAAAATGCCCGAATTGCCTGATTTAATTTACCATAATTTAAAGCAGCAACAGCAGTATCAAGTACAGACTCCAATCACTCAGCCGTCGCACAAGCCATTATTACTTGGTGTATTTGCGGGAGCTGCAATGATAGTGTCGGGACTATGCTATTTACAGCACGATATGATAGCAGCAAGTATTGCAGCAGTTTGCTCGCTAAGTGGCTTTATCCTCGCTTGGCGCAATGCGTCATAAACTAAGTGCTATTTAGTGCTCGGTGAGTATAATCAATACAATAACTTTAATTCACAGTATTTAATTAAGTGGAGAACATCATGGGTTTTGGCGGTATTAGTATTTGGCAATTACTGATTGTTTTGGCAATCATTGTGTTACTTTTTGGTACAAAAAAATTACGCGGAATTGGTGGTGATTTAGGGAATGCTGTAAAAGGGTTTAAAAAAGCAGTATCTGAAGAAGAACAACCTAAACCTACTGATAACATAGAACAAAGTAATAGTCCCATTCAAAATAAAGAGTCTATTGATAAAAGCAAAGAAGACCATAAGGCTTAATTAAAATGGGCATGTGGGAACTTGTTGTTGTTTTAATCGTTGGGCTCGTTGTACTGGGGCCTGAACGCTTGCCCGTTGCTATTCGCACAGTAAGTCGCTGGATAAAAACTATAAAATCATTAGCTAACTCAGTCAAAGCTGAAGTTAACGAAGAGCTTCGCGTACACGAACTGCATCAAAATTTAAAAAAAGCAGAGCAACAAAGTATGCAAGATTTAAGTCCTGAGCTCAAAAGTTCTGTTGATGAACTGCAAAAAGCGGCCGATTCTGTCACTCATAGTTATAAAAAAGAATCTTCAGATCAAAACAATAAAGTGAGTAACGATGAACAAAAGTGAATTATTTTTGTTGTCTTTGGTCTACTCATTGGTAGCGAGTTAAGTTATGGCTGAACAAACACAATCTGGCTTCGTGAGTCATTTAATTGAGTTACGAAATCGTCTAATGAAAGCTTTATTAACTATTTTATTATTTTTTATTGCTCTCGTTTACTTTGCCAATGATATTTATAGCTTTGTTGCTGCACCATTAGTTGCTCACTTACCAAGTACAGCAACAATGATCGCAACAGATGTAACGGCACCATTTTTTGCACCATTTAAATTAACTTTATTTGTTGCTTTATTTGCTTCTATACCACTGATATTACATCAAATCTGGGGGTTCATTGCACCAGGTTTGTATCAACATGAAAAACGTATGCTGATGCCTATTTTAGCATCAAGCATTATACTTTTTTATGGTGGTATCGCATTTTGTTATTTTATCGTATTGCCGATTATTCTTGGTTTTTTTACCAGTGCCGGTCCCGAAATGATGACACTTGCACCCGATATCAGCAGTTACTTGAGCTTTGCATTAAAGTTATTCTTTGCTTTTGGCGTCGCCTTTGAAATCCCAGTCGCTATTATGCTGCTATGCTGGAGTGGTGCGACAACCACGCAAAGTTTAAAAGAAAAACGACCGTATATTGTCGTTGGTGTATTTGTCGTTGCTATGTTTTTAACGCCACCTGACGTACTCTCGCAATCATTATTAGCGCTTCCGATGCTAGTATTATTTGAAATTGGTTTAATTTTAGCGACTTTTTACACCGCTAAACCTGAACAACATGAGTCTAAGGAATAAAATGAAAAAACAACTACTACCATTATTAGCTCTGTTAAGTGTCCCTATCGCTAATGCTAATGCTAATGCTAATGAAGTTAATCTACAAGCATTGCAAGCGTGTACTTTTGTTGAAAATGACTTTAATCGTTTACTTTGCTACGACAATATCATGGCTGGTAAACCATTGAGTAAACCAGTAACAACGTCACAATCGTTAAAAGACGCAGCACCCGCCTCAATAGCTGAGTCTAAAAATACGGCAAAAGCAAAAAATGAAGATTTTGGCTTAGAGCACAAAGAAGCGGCTAAAGACAATGATGATGAAATTACCGCAGTGATTAGCAGCATAGAAGAAGCGCCGTATGGTGAATTAATCATTAACTTGGAAAATGGCCAGCAATGGCGTCAAGTGGGCTCTGATAGCATACGCCTGAGGGCTAACGATACAGTCGAAATCACACGCGGTATGTTCAATTCATTCCTATTGAAAAAAGCAGGTTATAATCGTTCAATTCGCGTTAAACGAACAAATTAATGTCAACAATGCTTATTGATGCGGGTGTAAACCTCACAAATCACCAATTTGATGCTCAGCATGAAGCTATCATCACACGCGCGAAAGCGCATGATGTTGGCCAAATGCTGTTAATTGGATGCGATGTTAGCACCAGCCAACAAGCACTTACGTTAGCTCAAGATTATGAGCTGCTTGCTACCGCGGGCGTTCATCCGCATGATGCTAAATCTGTCGATGAGCAGCTAGAGACTCAACTTCGTCATTTAGCAGCAAACTCGAAAGTCGTTGCTATTGGCGAGTGTGGTTTAGATTATAATCGTGATTTTTCACCTCGGGATGTTCAGCGTTCAGTTTTACATCGTCAATTAACGCTAGCAGAACAACTTGATTTACCTGTTTACCTACATGAACGTGATGCTAGCGAGGATATGCTCGCTATTTTAAAAATGTATTCTGTTCGTGGTGTACTCCATTGCTTTACCGGTGATCAGCAGGCATTAGAGCAATACTTAGCACTAGGCTTACACATAGGGATCACTGGTTGGGTATGTGATGAAAGAAGAGGCAAAGAGTTACAGCAGCTAGTGCCATTGATACCACTTGATAAATTATTAATTGAAACAGATGCACCTTTTCTTATACCGCGCACTATTACACCTAAACCCAAATCTCGACGTAATGAGCCCTGTTTTTTACCTTATATTTGCCAAACTATTGCGTCACTGAAAAACATTGAATTTACAGCCGTTGCAGAGCAAACTACACTTAATTTTCAACAATTGTTCAACCGCAAGGGCTAGCAATGAAGTGTGCTTGGTTGTTTTTTGGTGGTTTTACGCTGCTGTTAATATCAGTTGCTTCTCACGCTAAAGGCATCACTTTAGATAAACACTTTAAACACCTTCAAGACATTTCTTTTGCTTACACACAGCAGCCTCTCACGCCTGAGCAAGCTAAACTATTACCCGCTAAATCATGGCAACAACTTAATCAACAGAGCCTAAACCTTGGCATTGCTAATCACGCTGTTTGGATTAAGTTTATAATGACTAACGCTGAGAGTTATGAATTACCAGCTTTGCTCTCTATTGATAACCCATTACTTGATAAAGTAACTGTGTTTCATTATCACAAAGGTAGCACCCTATTATTTAAAGAAATTGGTGATGCACTGCCGCTGGATAATCGCCAAATTAAGAACGAATCTTTACTGGTTAAATTAAGCTTGCCACCATTAAGCAGCAGTGAAGTATTTCTTCGGGTTGAAACTAAAGGCGGTGTTCGCGTTCCAATTAGCGTATGGCAGCACGATGAATATCTAAAATATAAAAGTAAATTTAACCTGTTGTATGGGTTGTTAATTGGTTTTGTTCTATCTCTGGCTATTACATGTTTTGTATTATTTGGTTTTTCTCGAAAAAGCTATTTTGCCTTGAGTGGCTGTATATTAATTACTTTATGGTTGCAACTCGTTTACTTGTATGGCTTTGGTTATCGCTATTTTCACCCATCAATACCGAGCTTACAACAACTTGCTATTCCTTGCATGCTCATAATTACAACAGGTTTGTTCCAACCTTTATTTAATCGCATGCGCCAATCTAACAAGTCTCCTATACAGTCTCTGCAACGATGGAGCAATCACTTATTATTAAGCAGCCTACTGGTTATCTGGCTACTACCAACAAGTTTATTAGTAAGTTACACCCTAATAGCTAGCTCTTTAATCATGTTAATCCATTGCACCGCAATCGTATATGACGTAAAGCAAAGCCGCAGCCATCCAACTAGTGCCCTATTATGTGGTGCCATCTCATTTTTTGCCGCACTGGTTTATCTCAATATTGTGGTTTTTGGTTTGTTTGATTTTAATACCCGCGGCCTGCCCTTCATGTTTATCAGCTTTTTAGTGTGCGCTTTGAGTTTAAGCTTTGCGACCATTAAATACTTTTTAATTGAACGTGATGCACAAATTGCTTCTCAGCAAGCACGTATTGCCCAAAGCGAGGCGCAAGATGCCTTATTACAAGAGCGTATTGAGCTGCAAGAACAGGCTCATTTAGATCTTGAAGCAAACATAGAAGAACGTACTTTTGAATTACAAGTTACCCTGCGAGAGCTAGAAGAAAAAAACCGCGCATTAGAACAGATGAATATGGAAGATGCACTCACGCAAGTAAAAAACCGCCGCTACTTCGATAAAAAACTGGTCATGGATTTACGCCGCTCACGCAGAGAACAAACCCCACTGAGCGTGATAATGTTCGATATAGATCACTTTAAAAAAATCAATGACACATACGGACATTTAACCGGCGATCAGGCCATACAAGCCGTTGCACAAATAATCAAAAGCCATTTAAAGCGTCCGCTTGATGAAGTCGCCCGCTATGGTGGTGAAGAATTTGTTGTATTACTGCCAAACACACCTCTCGATGGTGCCCTTGAGATAGCGCAGAATATACGCCAAGCAATCATGGATGCTGCGATAAAAGTGGCAAGCACAGAGATAAAATTTACCATTAGTGCGGGGGTATACTGTGCCGTCGCTGAAGATATAAATAACCCGGGATTATTCACTGATTGTGCAGATAAAGCGCTTTATCACGCAAAACAAAGTGGCAGAAATCGCGTGGTTAGCTTTCCAATTTTAGACTAGGAGCAAACAATGGCCCAATCAGGTCTCGACCTTTTCCCTTATACACGCATGCGTAGAATGCGCCGTAGTGATTTTTCTCGTCGTCTTATGGCTGAAAATCAACTCAGCGTCAATGATTTAATTTACCCTGTCTTTGTGCTTGAGGGTGAGAACCGCCGCGAAGCAATTGAGTCAATGCCAGGCATTGAACGCCTATCTATCGATTTACTTCTAGACGAAGCAAAAGAGTTGGTTGAATTAGGCATTCCTGCTGTCGCCATTTTTCCCGTTACACCTGTAGACAAAAAATCATTGCTCGCAGAAGAAGCCTACAGCGATGATGGCCTTGCACAACGCACTGTACGCGCACTTAAAGCTGCGTTCCCTGAGCTTGGTGTGATCACCGATGTAGCGCTTGACCCATTCACTGTGCATGGCCAAGACGGCATCATTGATGATGAAGGCTATGTCATTAACGATGTCACAACTGAAATACTTGTTAAGCAAGCACTTTCACATGCAGAAGCTGGCGCCGATGTAGTTGCACCTTCAGACATGATGGATGGCCGTATTGCCGCTATTCGTGAAGCACTCGAAGCGGATGGCTTTATTCATACCCGTATTATGGCTTACTCTGCAAAATATGCGTCTAGCTACTACGGCCCATTTCGTGATGCAGTTGGCTCAGCAGGGAATTTAAAAGGAGCAGATAAAAAAACCTATCAAATGGACCCTGCAAATTCAGATGAAGCTATCCGTGAAGTTGCCCTTGATCTGCAAGAAGGCGCTGATATGGTCATGGTAAAACCTGGTATGCCGTATTTAGACATTGTGCGCCGCGTAAAAGATGAGTTTGGTGTGCCAACTTTTGCTTATCAAGTAAGTGGTGAGTACGCGATGCACAAAGCAGCGATTGATAACGGCTGGCTCGCTGAAGAGGCAACCATAATGGAATCATTACTGGCATTTAAACGTGCTGGTGCTGATGGTATTTTGACCTACTTCGCAAAACAAGCAGCCCAGTGGCTTAAAAAATAAGCTTTCCCTTTGAAAAGAGTGAGCCCTCGCTCTTTTCACTTTCATTTTATTAACATTTTGTATTTTATTTGTCATAAAAAATCCCTAAACTAGTTCCCCCAATTGGGATCCACACACACGGGAATAAAATGATAAATACAAAAATAACACCTCTGGCACTTGTTATTGCAAGTCTCAGTGCACCAGCATCCGCTAATCTAATCATTTCAGAATATGTTGAAGGTGGCTCTAACAATAAAGCTATTGAGCTTTATAACAACTCAGGCGCTGAATTATCTCTTAACGGCTATAACATCTCTCTTTATTCAAATGGGAACGGCGATCTAACCAGTCCAAATAATACACTTGACCTATCTGGTAGTTTAGCTGCAAATAGCACCTATGTAATTGTTAACGCAGGCTCTGTAGACGAACTTAAAGCGAAAGCTGATATTGAAGCAACTGTTACCTATTTTAATGGTGATGATGCTTTAATACTTACTAAAGATGGCACTATCGTTGATAGTTTTGGTCAACTAGGCGTTGATCCTGGCCAAGAGTGGTCTGCCGGCGGTGTTGCCACTAAAGATAAATCACTGCGTCGCAATCTCAGTATTACAATAGGCCGTACAGATGCCACGGCAGAATTTGATCCAAGTGCACAATGGGTGCAGTTTGATAAAGATGACTTTTCAGGCATTGGTTTTCATGGCGAAAGCACAGAACCAACACCAGACCCTGATCCAGAACCGGTTACTCCATTAGAGTGCGGCGCTGCTAAAACTACGATTAACGCCATTCAAGGTGCCAGTGATGAAAGCCCATTGATCAATACCATCGTTGAGCTTGAAGGTATTGTAACGGCGGATCTACAGGCCGACGATCAACTCAATGGCTTTTTTATCACCTCGCTTGATGCTGATATTGACAACAACCCACTGACCTCTGAAGGTGTATTTATTTACGCTAATACTACTGACGTTAATGTGGGTGATCACGTTCGTGTTAAGGGCAGTGTCGCTGAATACTTCAACGCAACACAAATTGGCGACGTTAGCCAAATTAAAGTCTGTGCAGCAGACTTAACATCTACAGCAACAAAAATATCTTTACCTGTTGCTGATACGAATGATTTTGAAGCCTTTGAAGGTATGTTGGTCACATTAGAGCAACCTTTAGTGGTCACCAATAACTATGCGCTAGGTCGTTTCGGTGAAGTTGAACTCGCTACGGAACGTCTATATCAGGGTACGCAAGTTGCCTTACCTGGTGATGCAGCCAATGCCCACGAAGCTGAGAACCTTAAAAAACAAATTTTAGTCGATGACGGCTCAACGAAGCAAAACCGCGATCCAATCGCTTACCCGGGTGTTGGGCTTGATGCTTATAATACGTTACGTTTAGGTGACTCTGTTAATACGATTACCGGAGTATTGGGCTACAGCTTTAATCGCTACCGTCTTCACCCAACGATTGCACCAACATTTATTGCTACCAACCCTCGCCCAGATGCACCTGCATTAAACGAGCAAGCCGACTTACGTATTGCCAGCTTCAACGTACTTAATTACTTTAATGGTGATGGTCAAGGCGGTGGTTTTCCAACAAGTCGCGGTGCAGATAACGAAGCAGAATTTGTTCGCCAACAAGCAAAATTAGTCAGTGCAATTACAGCGCTTAAAGCCGATGTTATTGGTTTAATGGAAATTGAAAACGATGGTTTTGGTGAATTTAGCGCCATTGCCAGCCTAGTTAAAGCACTCAATGATGAAGATGCTGAAAACCAATACGCTTTTGTTGATTTTGCTGTAAATCAAATTGGTACAGATCAAATCACTACCGCATTAATTTACCGCGCTAATAAAGTAGAAGAAGTAGGCACTGCGGCCATAACAACGCAAACACCATTTGATTACAGTAACCGTGCGCCTATTGCGCAAAGCTTTAAATCACTTAGTACCGAAGAAGTATTTACAGTTGCTGTCGCCCATTTAAAATCAAAAGGCGGCTGTCGTAGCGCAGAAGGTAACAACGCTGATTTAGGTGATGGTCAAGCTTGCTGGAATGAAATTCGCGTTGCGGGTGCAAATGCTTATGCTGACTGGTTAAACAGTAAACCTACCGGTATCGATGATGAAGATATTATCCTTGTCGGTGATATGAACGCATATGCAATGGAAGATCCAATTCGCGCATTTGCTGATAAAGGGTATAAGAATGTTGTCGCCGAACTTAATGGCAACACTTTTAGTTACTCTTATAGCTTCTCAGGACGATTAGGTAGCTTAGATCACGCTGTAGCAAGCCCAACCCTGCTTGCAAAAGTAGTCGCTGCGACAGATTGGCATATCAATGCTGATGAGCCTATTAGCTTAGATTACAACCTCGAATCAAAATCAGACACACAGCAAGCAAGCTTATACGCAGACAACGCATACCGTGCATCAGATCATGATCCTGTCATTATCGATATAAAATCTGAGCCACCAGTTGAGCCAATCCCAGAACCACAAGCGCCTGTTTTAGCGCCTGAACAAACCTTTAGCATTGCAGAGAATAGTGCGGTAGGTGCCGTAATAGGCACGCTTAATTTTAGTGATGCAGATGAAGCATACACACCTGTAGTTAGCTTTGTTGTATCAGGTAATGATGCCGTTACAATTGATGCACAAGGTCAGCTTATTCTCGCTACAGAACTGGATTACGACCTTGAACGTAAAATTACCTTAATGGTACAAGCTCAAGATAGTGCCGGGAATTTATCAGCAGCACAGTTGGTATTTATTAATATAGATAAAGTGGATGAAAAGAAGAGTAACTCTGGCTCATTAGGTTGGTTAAGTTTGCTCGCTTTACCATTATTAGCAAGAAGGCGTATTAAAAAGTAACTTACTAAATCTACATAACGAAATAGACCGCTAAAAAGCGGTCTATTTAATCTCAAGAATCATCATCTTTACTTAAGCATTACAGCGTTGATTGCTTTCTTTTTTACTGCAAGCCAAACTACGCGCATACAAATCCAGAATGCCCTTCATTTGCTCTTCATTAAATTGCCAATTGTAGAAAGACTCAACCTTTCCAGATGCCAACTGAACTTTAAACTCAGTAATAATGCTATGTCGCTTAAAAGTAATGGCTGTTATTTCATCCGCATTAATATATTGCCGACCTAAAATACCAGAATAATAAATACCCGCTTTGTAGCAATGCAAAAATCGTAATTTCATTACATTAAACAAAGTAAGCACAAGAAAAGTGGGAATAATTACCATAGTAACTATTTTCAAATCCATTACAGCTACAACACTGTATGTTGTAACGAGGGCAAAAATAATTTTAATTGCTTGCAACATCCAGTTCGGACTTAATTTTACTATATTCATATTAAGGCTCTTTTGTTTGCACCCTCTTCTGAGGAAGGTTTCCTTTTTTATTAATAGTTAAAAACTATAAATCAGAAGAGAATTTTACCCTTATAGAAACAGGTACACAAGAGCATTTACACTACCTTTTACCTAGACCTAAAGTATTTATTCTAAGCCGTTAATAAGCCACAAGTTAATTAATTATCTTTTTTAAAAGCGAATCTCTAAAAATGAACTAGCTCAATCCTTTTAGTTGAACATATTAAAAACTATTAAACTAAAGTTCCAATAATCAACAAGTGAAGAAAAAAAATCAAGAAAAAGAGTTTCTCAAAAAAAAGTTGTACCAATCGTGTTAAGTTAATGGCCATTTATAGCGAAAGATAAATACAGTGATAACAAGGCAGAAATTTTGACATGGTGTTATTCTCGGCCATTGCTCCTGCATTGCTCTACCTCCTGCATCCATGCAGTCGTACATGAAAAACTTATAACGCTGTTAGCGCTTTATTTAGCCCGCTAGAATGGTTAAATATTTTTAGTGTTAGGCAATAAAAAACCCGCAACAAGTGCGGGTTTTTTCAAAGATTTAAAAGGCTAATTACTTAGCAGCTTTTTTCTCTTTTTCTGCAGCGATTACTGTATCAGCTACGCTTTGTGGACACGGTGCATAGTGTGAGAACTCCATAGAGAACTGACCACGACCTGACGTCATTGTACGTAGTGTACCGATGTAACCGAACATTTCTGATAACGGAACATCAGCTTTAATACGGATACCAGTTAAACCAGCTTCTTGGTCTTTCATCATACCACGACGACGGTTAAGGTCACCGATTACGTCACCAACGTGATCTTCTGGTGTGAACACGTCAACTTTCATGATTGGCTCAAGAAGTTGTGCGCCCGCTTTAGGGATCGACTGACGGAAAGCGCCTTTAGCAGCGATTTCGAATGCGATTGCAGATGAATCCACGGCATGGAAACCACCGTCGAAAAGTTCAACTTCAACGTCAAGTACTGGGAAGCCAGCTAGAACACCTTCGTTCATCATTGACTTAAAGCCTTTCTCAACTGCAGGCCAGAATTCTTTAGGTACGTTACCACCAACAACTGATGATTTAAACGTGAAGCCTGAAGCAATTTCACCTGGCTTGATGCGGTAGTCGATTTTACCGAACTGACCAGAACCACCAGATTGTTTCTTATGCGTGTAGCTATCTTCGATTTCACGAGTGATAGTTTCACGGTAAGCAACCTGTGGTTGACCAACGATAAGGTCTACGCCGTAAGTACGCTTAAGGATATCAACTTTGATATCTAAGTGAAGCTCACCCATACCTTTAAGGATAGTTTCGCCTGAATCTTCATCAGTCTCAACTTGGAAAGATGGATCTTCTGCAACCATTTTACCGATAGCAACACCCATTTTCTCATTACCGCCTTTATCTTTAGGCTGTACAGCAATCGAGATTACTGGAGTTGGGAATACCATTGGCTCAAGTGTTACTGGGTGCTTAGGATCACATAAAGTGTGACCAGTTTGCACGTTTTTCATGCCTACGATAGCAATGATGTCACCAGCTTGTGCGCTAGTTAATTCGTTACGGTCATCTGCTTGCATCTCAACCATACGGCCAACACGCTCAGTTTTACCAGTAAACGCGTTAAGGATAGTGTCACCCTTATTTAGTTTACCAGAGTAGATACGTACGAATGTTAATGCACCAAAACGGTCATCCATGATTTTGAATGCTAACGCTTTGAATGGTTCATCAGTAGATACTACTGCGAACTCGCCATTTTCATTACCTTCTTCATCCATAAGAGGTTGAGGATCAACTTCTGTAGGAGACGGTAAGTAATCAACAACAGCGTCAAGAATTAGTTGCATACCTTTGTTCTTGAAAGCAGAACCACAGTATGTAGGGAAGAAAGCAAGGTCACGAGTACCTTTACGGATACAACGCTTGATATCTTCAAGAGAAGGCGCTTCACCTTCCATGTATGCTTCAAGAAGTTCGTCGTCTTGCTCTAAAGCAGTTTCAACAAGCATTTCATAGTATTCGTCAGTTTTCTCTACCATGTCTGCTGGAACGTCTGTGATCTCGTAGTTCTCTGGAAGACCAGTGTCATCCCAAACGTATGCTTTTTTAGTTAGAACATCTACAACACCAACAAACTCATCTTCGATACCGATTGGTAACGTCATGATTAGTGGGTTTGCACCAAGTACTTTACGTACTTGCTCAGTTACACGGTAAAAATCAGCACCCATACGGTCTAATTTATTTACGAAAATAACACGTGCAACTTCTGATTCGTTAGCATAACGCCAGTTAGTTTCTGATTGTGGCTCAACACCACCAGAACCACAGAATACACCGATGCCGCCATCAAGTACTTTTAGTGAACGGTATACTTCAACTGTGAAGTCAACGTGTCCAGGAGTATCGATAACGTTAAAACGGTGATCTTTCCAGAAACAGCTTACAGCCGCAGACTGGATAGTAATACCGCGCTCAGCTTCTTGTTCCATGAAGTCAGTTGTTGATTCACCATCATGAACCTCACCAGTTTTATGGATTTGACCAGTAAGCTTTAGGATACGCTCAGTAGTCGTGGTCTTACCCGCATCAACGTGCGCGAAAATACCAATGTTTCTGTACTTCGATAAATCTGCCATTATTTTACTCTTAATAAAGTCGAAAAATTATTCGGCGGGAGTATAGCATTACTTATAGCGAACATCACCATACATGTCGCTTAAAATGCAATCAATTTTATAATATTTCACTTTCTATGGGTTTTGAAGCCAATAGCTACACTAAAGCCGTGCTTTTTAGCCGTTTTGAGCATCCCTAAAAAAGCATTGGCGACCCTTCACATAGGTAGCTTGAATACTGAAATCATTTTTTAAAACAGCAAAGTCAGCCTGTTTACCACTCGCTAAAGAACCAACTTGGCTTTCAATATTAAGAAATTGTGCAGGGACAATACTGGCCATATTTATCGCTTCACGTAGTTCAACGCTGCCTAATAGGTGCATATTTTTAACAGCGCGTTCCAGCGTTAGCGTACTACCAGCCAAAGAGCCCGATGCCGTTCTCGCCACGCCATCGTGAACAAAAACATCCATTTTACCTAATTTATATTGTCCATCAATTAAACCACCTGCATTAATACAATCACTGATCAACGCGATTTTTTGCGGGCCTTTGAGTCTATAAATTAACTTTAAAATAGTAGGATGAATATGCACACCATCAGCAATAACCTCCACCAGCGCATTGTCATCCATTAATACCGCCCCCGCGCAACCTGGATCGCGATGGTGAATGCCGCGCATGCCGTTAAATACATGCACACCACCACATGCACCATGCCCAAGCGCCTGCTGCGTTTGTTCATAAGTGGCATCACAATGACCTAACATCACTCTAACACCTTGTGCTGTAAGGTATTGGATCAGCGTATTGGCACCGGGTTTTTCAGGTGCTAATGCCACCACCTTTAAGCTACCGTTGGCCGCCTTAATCATCGCTTCTAAATGCGGCTGCGATAATTCTAAAAAATAATCTTGGTTATGCGCACCTTTATGTATTTCACTAAAAAACAAGCCTTCGCTATACCCCCCCAAAACCTGTGCACCACTAGGTTGCTGCGTATATGCTTGGCCAATTATAGCCATCGCATTAAGGGTTTGTTGCCAGTCAGTCGTTACCGTTGTCGCTAAAAACCCCGTCACTCCATGCTCTGCAAGTGAGCATGAAATTGTTTCAATGCTACTCATTTTACAATCAATGACATCGCAGCCCTCGCGACCATGAATGTGTAAATCAATTAAACCGGGAATAATCGCAGCATCACCGTAATCATGAATTGGCACATCCGCTTTGGGGCTTTCTGTAAAGTCACTAATACGACCATTATCAATTAACATTAGGTGGTCTTTCAGTACGGTCTCTTGGCAATATATAGTCTCTGCCTTAACGTAAAAGACTGGCTCAGTCATGATAATACTCCAACTTGCGCTTTAGCTAAAATTGCAGCGCCACGGGCACCGCTAGCATCACCAAACTCAGCTAACACAATTTTTGGCACGCGAATATCAGCAAAAACATACGGTACTATTGCCTCTTCTAAGTTACTTACTAGCTCGTTAACTAATGACATACCACCACCGATCACAATTACCTCAGGGTCATACGCCATAATGATTGCCGCAAAGGTACTCCCCATTAAATCCAAGTAACATGCAAAGCTCTGCTGACAAAATACATCGCCTTTTCGTAAGCCTTCCACAATTTCAAAGGTGGTGAGTTCTTTTCCTGAAAAGTGCCAATGGATTCGCGCTAACCCGGGGCCAGCGATATAACTTTCAACACATCCGGTTAAACCACAGCCACATTTTAAAATAGGCAACTGGTATTTTTGTTGTAGCACTGCTGAAAGTGAATAATGCCCATATTCGCCAGCAATACCTTGCGCACTTTTGTACAGCTCACCATCAATGCATAACCCGCCACCGGCCCCAGTACCAATAATTGCACCAAACACACGAGTATGTTGTAAACCAATCGTGCTTTTTGCTTCAGAAAGTGCAAAACAGCGGCAATCATTTTCAATGGCGACAGGCCGGTTTATTAATTTTGCTAAATCTTGCGCTGCATTTTGACCTGTTGCATGAGGAACATTCGCGGATAAAACCTCTTGGTTCGCATTAATAATACCTGGCATGCCAATACCTACTGCACCACAGCACTGATATTTATGATCTGCACTTGAAATCATTTCCACTAACGCAGTTAAAAAATCTTGGTAACTCGTTTGCGGTGTTGCAATACGCCGTGACCCTAGTTGTTTTAATGAAGCGTCAAATACCGCAAGTTCAATTTTACTGCCGCCAATATCAATGCCATAAATATACTGCTTAGTCATTAATATCACCTTGTGAGAATGGATAAATAGTCACCCCTTGCACCACTCGGTTTACCTCACCGGTTGGACATGGGTTATCTACCGTAATACCTAGTTGCCACGCTTTATAGAAGGATATTATTTGTGCGCACACCATATAATACAGGCCATTAAAGACATCATCTAACTGCTCAGCAGAGGCCTCACTTGGCAAGGTTAATGTATGCACTGCAATCGCTTTATTATCGCTTTGCAGCTCATTAAGTAGGTCAATATCATATTGTTTTGTATAGTTATTATTTGAACCAAATAAGACGATTAACGTTTTGTCATCAACCAATGATTTTGGCCCATGGCGAAAACCAAGTGGAGATTCAAAATACCCCATTACTTGGCCTGCACTTAACTCCAATAGCTTTAACGCCGATTCTTGCGCATACCCTTTTAATGACCCAGCCCCTAAATACACCAGCCGATGCATTGGCAACTCAGCCAACTCTTTTAATTGAGTTAACTTGCTCGGAATATTTTTATCAATACTGTCAGCCATCGTTAAAACGGCATTATCCACATCGCTAAATACCGCTAAGCTTGCCACCAGCATCGACGTAAAACTACTGGTCATTGCAAAGCTTTGGTCAAGTGTTTGTGTTGGCATCAATAACGAGAAATAGTGCTCATCCTGCGCCGCTTGCTTATTCAGTGCGCCATCAGGGTTACAGGTAATAAATAAATGAGCACAGTGTTTTACATAGTTATTCACTACACCAACAGCAGCAACACTTTCAGGGCTATTACCTGAGCGTGCAAAAGAGACCAATAACGTTGGCCTATTTTTTTGTAAATACTGCTGCGGGCAAGCCACTAGCTCGGTGCTACTAATACTGAGACATGGAATATCTAACTGTTGGTTTAAGTAACCAACAACCGCCTCGCCAACATACGCAGAGGTACCGGCCCCAGTAAAAACTATTTGCGCATTAGGCTTATCCAACACATTTGCAAGCCAAGCATCTAATTGCTTGCGTACAGCACTTACCAAGCTGAGTGTTTCTCGCCAGCAGCCACTTTGCTGCATGATTTCTTTTGCTGTCCATGCACTATTTCTAGCTTCTAAAAGCGTTTCATCAATTGCTAAATAACTCGACATTGCTACCTCACTTACGTCTATTATTGTTTAAAGCACGCATCTGCGTAGCGACTGGTTACTTGCATTATGTGATGAAGTACCAAAGATTTAGGGTTGTTCTGAAGTGTTTTATTACGTACAGCTAGATACTGTAACGGCATATACTGGCTTAGTAGAGGCAAGGGGATCGGCTGTTTTTGTAAGTTACTAAATAGCGTTTCAACCGCATTTTTATTGCCTTGCTGGCCCCAATAATAACGAATACGATCACTAAAGCTAAAGCGGCGATATAGCTGCTGCAGTGATTGTTCGACTTGATAAAAACGCTGCCAGTTTTTTGGAAACTGCTGCATATCGGCATCAACTACAGTGCGTAAATGCGAGCACTGTTCAGTACCTATGAGCGCATCTTCAATATGGCTTAATGCAAATAAAGCTTCACGTAGTGCAAATGTAAGCTCAGGGCCTACTTTTAAAATCGCGAAATGGTCATTCACTAGCTGCTGATATCCCACCGGCGTTTGGTAATCCGTTGAATGCGCCTCAAAGGCAATACCTTCAACGGTTGTTATGTACTGTTTTAGTTGCTGTGCTTTACTGCTGTCGTAATCAAATACTTGGGTATTATCAAATTCAACCCCCGGCTGCACAACTAATCCCACTACACGCTGCCATGCAGATGATAAACCGAGCTGTAAAAATGCATCGTGATGCAGCGCTAAGGTACTTGCAACATGGGCAGTTTGCGTAACAGCGAGCGTGTCAATATGCTCATCTGCTCCACCTGGTGGGGGGACTTCAGTGCCTATCACGTACACCAAATCACTGTGACCAAATGTATCAACGGCTGTTTTTTCAGCCACAGCACACAACTGCGCCGCACGTATTGCCACCGTTTCATCTGCTAAAATTGCGTCGTCATCAGCGCAGCGCATACTGGTATCTAGGTGGATTTTTTTGAACCCTGCCGCCACATAACCAGCAATTAACTGCTCAGCCTTTTGCATCGCTGATCCAGCATCCTCGTCACACCAACACACTGGGCCTAAATGATCTCCACCTAGGATCAGTTTATCGACCGCAAACCCCTGCTCTGTCGCTAGCTGCTCAACAAATGCTATAAAATCAGTAGGCAACATGCCGGTATAACCGCCAAATTGATTAACCTGATTAGCAGTCGCTTCTATTAGTAGGTAACTGCTGTCTTGCTTGGCTTGCAATATGGCGGCTTCAAGCACCAATGGATGCGCCGAACACACGGCATAAATACCTTGTTTTTCACCGCGTTTATTCGCTGCGATTAATTGCTGTAATATCGTCATTGCAAGCCTCTATGTTGGTTAATCTTTTGTAGTTATGACTAAAGTCAAAGGTCAATTATGTGTAGCTGTACACCCGCATTCTCGATGGCCGTTTTAATCTCAGCTGGAATGCCACTGTCTGTTATCAATACATTTACTTCACTGGCGGCTATAATTTTATGCACGCCTTTACGGTTAAATTTACTGGAATCGGTAACAACAATGATCTCTCGCGATACTTCGCACATCACTCTGTTTAATAAGGCTTCCAATTCAAAATGCGTCGTGATCCCCACATCTTTTTCAAAACCATCAACACCTAAAATCAACTTATCAAAGTGGTACTGCTGTAAATGCTGCTCAGCTTGGCGACCATAAAATGACAATGATTTTTTACGTAGCGTGCCACCAGTCATTAATACTTCAACGGATGGTGCATTCAACAGCGAATGTGCGACATTCAACCCGTTAGTCATCACCACGACACCATGGTGATTGGTTAAATTTTTAGCGACCTCTTCCGTTGTGGTCCCTGAATCTAAAATGATCGATTCACCATCTTTAATTAAGCTTGCAGCAAATTTGCCTAGCCGCTCTTTAATTCCGCGATTTGCGTCATGCTTCTCTTTTAATGACAACTCTTGCGTAAGGCGATTACTCATCACAGCACCACCGCGAGAGCGCACCAACAAACCTTTTTCATCCAATTCATTTAAATCATTTCGAATAGTAACCGTCGATACGCCAAACAGCTGAGCAAGCTCAGGAACCTGTACGCGTTCTTGCTTGCAAACTAATTGCACAATTTCATGACGTCTTTCGATAGTGTTAAGCATGCCCGCTCTCTTTCATTATTTACTTTCATTCATTGTACTCAGCTTTCACTTACTTTCAATTTAATTTATTTACATTTTTTATTTATTAACAATAAATAACAACAAACAATTGAATTAAAACAACTTAAATGCAAATTAAAATTACACACCGCCACAAATGAAAGTAAATGAAAGATTTTTATCTTGCTTTGATGTTTTCTTGGGTGTACAAATAAAAGCCTACGAAAGCGAATTCACAAATAATAAATATATAAGGGCAATGTCATGGGCGATCTCAACCGTAGACGGTTTTTACAATCAATGGCCGCAATTGCAGCAACAAGCGCAGCTTTAGGCTGTGCTTCGACAGTAAATCCCAAATCAATACTCAGAACGCCGCAACAAGGACGTTCAACCCTTGGCTTAACAGTGCCAAAAATGGATGTAGTAAGAGTGGGCTTTATTGGGGTTGGTGAACGCGGAGTTGGCGCTGTAAAACATTTTTGTCATCTTGATGGCGTTGAGATAAAAGCTATTTGTGACACCCATCAAGCCGTAGTAGACAGAGCTGTGAAAGTTGTTGTTGATAAAGGCTTTAAAAAACCAGATACCTACGGTAAAAGTGACCTCGATTATAGGCGTATGTTAGAACGCCAAGACATTGATATTGTCATTATTTCAACACCGTGGCAATGGCACACCCCCATGGCTGTCGATACCATGGAAAGCGGTAAACACGCTTTTGTTGAAGTGCCCGCAGCCGTTACCGTTGAAGAAGCATGGCAGCTTGTTAATACCTCTGAGCGCACACAAAAAAATTGCATGATGTTAGAAAATGTTTGCTACGGCCGTGACGAGCTCATGGTGCTTAATATGGTTCGCCAAGGCGTTTTTGGAGAGTTATTGCACGGTGAAGCGGCGTACATTCATGAACTTCGCTGGCAGATGAAAGAAATTGATCATAAAACAGGTTCTTGGCGCACCCCTTGGCACGCAGCTGTTGATGGTAATTTATACCCAACTCATGGTTTAGGCCCAGTGTCCCAGTATATGAATATTAACCGTGGCGACCGTTTTGACTATATAAGCTCAATGAGCTCGCCATCATTAGGGCGCGCCGCCTACGCTAAAAAAGAATTTCCCGCAGATCATAGCCGCAATAAGCTTAACTACATTGCGGGTGATATGAACACCAGCATTATCAAAACAGTAAAAGGTCGTAGCATTATGGTGCAACACGACACCACCACGCCACGCCCTTACTCTCGTCACAACCTAATTCAAGGCACTAACGGCGCATTTGCAGGCTTTCCAAATCGGATCGCACTTGAGCAAGGTGGCAGTAAAAGCTACCACGAGTGGGATTACGACATGGCTGATTGGTATAACAAATACGATCACCCGCTCTGGCAAAAAATGGGCGCTGAGGCTGAACGTAACGGCGGCCATGGCGGCATGGACTTTTTAATGTTTTGGCGCATTGTGTTTTGCCTGCGCAACGGCGAACCACTTGATCAAGATGTGTATGACGCAGCCGCATGGTCTGCTGTTTTCCCATTATCAGTAGAGTCTGTCGCTGATCGTAGTAACAGCAAGGACTTCCCTGATTTCACTCGCGGCCTTTGGCAGCAAGCAAAGCCACTTGGCATTATTTCGTGATTTCCCCCAAGCGTACTGGAAAAAGACACCCAACACGCTTGGTAATAAACCAATAAAAAATAACCATCAACAAGTAAAATACAGGTAACTATTATGAAAGCACAATTAAAACTGTCCACCCTGTTTTTGTCCATGAGTGCCATTTTCAGTGGTGCTACGCTGGCTGCTGAAGAAGACAAAAAAAAGGAAAAAGAAGCCGAGACCGAGCAGGTAGAAGTAATCGAAGTCAGAGGTGTTCGCTCAAGTATTAAGGAATCCCTGTATTTAAAACAACAAGCCGTTGGGGTTATGGATGCCATAGTAGCAGAGGATATTGGTAAGTTTCCCGATCAAAATATTGCAGAGGCACTGCAACGGATGACGGGGATTGCGATTACCCGTAACGGTGGCGAGGGCCAAAATGTTACCGTGCGAGGTTTAGGTGGTGACTATAACGTAACCACCGTTAATGGTCGGCGCATGGCATCAGAGCATTCCAGCCGTAACTTTAATTTTGACTTAATAGCCCCTGAAATAGTCCAATCCCTCGAAGTATATAAATCCCCACAAAGTAAAACACAAGAAGGCGGCATTGGCTCTGTCATCAATATCAAAACCCGTAAACCTCTCGATTTAGACGGTTTTACTTTATCTGGCAGTGCAAAAGGTATTTATGAAGAGCGTACGGGTGATATAAATCCACAAGCATCCTTTTTGATTAGCGATACTTTTTTTGACGATACCTTTGGCGCATTATTTACCGCGGTTTATTCTGAGCGTACTCAACGAGCAGATTCTTATGAAGGCCAAGGGTTTTATGATCCAGACGAAAATGTAGACGTTCGTATTCCAATCGATAGCAATGGTAACGGTATACTTGAAGATAACGAGCAATCATATCCCTCGATCATTCCAGGCTACGTACGTTATTCAAACTGGCAAGATACCCGTGAACGCCTTGGCGCAAGCCTAGCGCTACAATGGCGCCCCTCTGACAAGTTTGATGTGAACTTTGATAGCATGTACTCACAGTACGAAACCAATGGCGAACAATATCAGATTTCATTTGTCACCTATGACGAATCATGGACTCCCGGCATTCCGGCAATCGGTGAAGTAAAATTTAATGATGATGGCAATGCAAATTACGTAGAGTTAGTTGATGGCGCAATGGCAGAACTGCTTAATGTATCTGTACCGCGTAATACCGATACATGGCAATGGGGCTTTAATACAGTTTGGTATGCCACAGAAAGCTTAACGGTTGATTTAGATATTTCACAATCACAAGCAAAAAATGTGAGTAACGGTAATAACCGCTTTATTGTTGCGCGTGGCTTTGTTGATGGTATCACTATCGACCAAACCGGCAGTAATATGCTACCAGATGTAACAATGACACCAGCGCTTAGTTCTGAGCAACCTTTTGGCGCACATTACAGCTACAACTCCGGCACTGATGTTAAAGACAAAATCGAAGAAGTACGCCTAGCAGCAACTTACATCCCTTCGTTTGAACTCGTCAAAGATGTGCAATTTGGTCTACATTACGGTAAACAAACTAAAGAGCGCAGCGTGTTTAAATCTAAAAATGCCTCCATGTTTAGTAACGGCGGCGCTTACTTTAAAAACTCTGAATACGATAGCTTTGATGACTCAAGTGTAGAAGAGCTTGGCGGCTTAAATTTATTCCGCTTACCTGCTGATGTATTAGTCCCTGCTAATTTTGATAACTTCTTAGATGGCGAACCCGGCAAACACCCTGATCCATGGGCCAGCTTTGATTACGACAAGCTGTATGCTTTTTATGAAACAATCAACCCACAAGCAGCTCAAGATAAAATTGTTGCAAAAAACAGCCCTAAAGATTCATTTGCACTAACAGAGCAAACCCTAGCCGCCTTTGTTGAAACAAACCTACAAGGCGATTTAGGCAAATTACCGTTTGCACTAAACATGGGCGTACGAGTTATTAAAACCGACGTCACATCGGATGGTTACACCTTTGATGTTGAAAATGTTCGCTATAATGTGACTGAAAAAGATGGCGCATTAAGCTACCGTGTTGATGGTGATATTGACGATTATTATGCACGCTCAACCACAGAAGAAAGCTACACGGATGTACTGCCTAGCTTAAACTTCAAACTTAATTTACGCGATGATTTATTGTACCGCTTTAGTGCCGCAAAAGTGATCACACGGCCAAACCTTGGTTACTTATCACCGTACAGTTATTTAGATTTTAATAATGCTGAATACCATGCCTCTAACCCAGGTATCAAACCACTGAGAGCAAATCAGATTGATACCACTATTGAATGGTACTTCTCTGATTATGGCGCACTCACATTTGCAGCTTATTATAAAGACATAGAGTCTGTCATAGCCCGTGGCCGTGTAGGCACAGCACAAGTAGGTAATTACTTTAAAGATGGCGTTGCAGTAGACGGCCCTATTTTTACTAAAATTTCACCTACATCAGAAAAAGGCGCAACCATTTTAGGCTTTGAAACAGCTTATCAACAATCTTTTGATGAAATACTCCCAGCCCCCTTTGATGGCTTAGGCGTACAAGTAAACTATACTTTTACAGATAGTAGCTATGACGATGAAGAATTAAACGACCTTCCTTTTGTAGGAATGTCTGAGCATTCGTATAACGCGGTTATTTATTATGAGAAAGGTGATTACCAAACGCGTATTGCTTATAACTGGCGCGACGATTACCTTGTATACCCAGACGCATGGGGCGGCCCAGAGTGGGCGGCTGATTATGGTCAATTTGATTTTAGTGCTAGCTACAACATTACTGAAAAAATGCGCGTTGATTTAAGCGTAACTAACTTAACAAACGAACGACAATGGTCGTATGTTAAAACTGAAGAACAAATTCGTCGCTTGGCGCGCTATGGTCGCTCGATTAGCTTGGGCTTTTCGGCATCATTTTAAGCTGATTAGCGCCGTTTATCGGCGCTTTTTTTATGGAACACACTATGAGATTTTTACTACTTGTTGCCTCATTAATAGGGAGCTTATTTTCTCCCTTTGTAACGGCGACTCAAACCACTGACTACTTCATTCCCAGTTATGGCAATAGTGCCACCAGCCATAGCATTAAAGAAAACAAAGAACTTATCAGCGATGAAGGGATTACGCATTGGCAAGACCCCACAATACCAATAAATCACTACTTTTACCTGCCAACAAAAACCCCTTTTAATTTAAAATTACGTGTAAAAGTGACCGATGGCAACAGTCAATTAAAAGTCGACTTTAATCAGCACAGCCAAATTATTAAACTCACAAACCAACAATTTCAAGACATCGATCTTGGGAAGTTCAACCCAGCTGATGTCGGCTATCAGCAACTCACGCTTAGCGGGTTAACTCGCAGCAGCAACAACACCTTTGCTGATATTCAAGGGGTTATTGTCACGCTAAATAAAGACGCTGCTGCCCCTTTATATGTAAAAGATGATATTTATTGGGGTCGTCGTGGGCCATCTGTGCATTTAAACTACCCAGTAGCTGATACCACTAAAAACTATCAATGGTTTTATTCAGAGCTGACTGTGCCACAAGGTTACGATAAGCAAGGTTCTTATTTTATGGCCAATGGTTTTGCAGAAGGCTACTTTGGCATTCAAGTTAATTCAGCCACTGAACGGCGCGTATTATTTTCAGTGTGGAGTCCTTTTCATACCGATGACCCTGCTGCTATCCCTGTTGAAATGAGAGTTCAACTCTTAGCAAAAGGCAACAATGTATACACAGGTAAATTTGGTAACGAAGGCTCTGGGGGTCAAAGTTACCTCGTTTTCCCATGGCAAGCAGAGCAAACCTATCGCTTTTTACTTAAAGTTAATCCGACTAAAAATCTTGCCAATCATACTGATTACAGCGCCTACTTTTATGATCCTATTGCTGCAAAATGGCTATTTATCGCATCATTTAGACGCCCAAGTACCAATACATATGTAACAAGACCACACAGCTTTTTAGAAAACTTTATCCCTGATGCAGGCCAGTTTGAACGCAAAGCGCTTTATAGCAATCAATGGCTTAGAGACACCCAAGGCCAGTGGCATGCACTAACTAAAGCACGTTTTACCTATGATGCAACCGCCGCTAAAAAATCGAGAATGGACTATCAAGGTGGCACTGAGAATACGGGGTTTTACTTACGCAACACCGGCTTTTTTACAGGACCTACTAAATTACACAGCGAATTTGAACGCCCAGTGAGTCAAGCGCCTGAGGTAAACTTAAACGCCTTGCCTAACAATTAAAGTTATTTCAACGTCGCGTTTTGTCCAATCCGCATATTTGTCGCTCCTTCAAGCGGCAAATATACTATAGTACGTAATCGACAACTGGCCTTACACGAATGTTTACAATCGATTTTCCTGACGCCCGGTTACAAGCAAATACTGTGTCACTTAAAAATAAAAACACGATAAAATTAATAGTTTTTTCATTATTTTTCTTAATTTTGTTAGAAGGAGACAGGTCTGCAAACTATAAGACCTGTCCTTGAGATTTCATAAAAGGCAAAATGCAAGACCTGACCCTAACACTTTTTTAGTAGCTTTCGAACCATTCATAAGGCGAGACTATCCCCCAAGCCCAGTCACCGAAAAAAAATAAAAAAGCAGCTGAAAAAATAATAATTACAATTATTAGTATTATTATTAAATTTAAAAAAGCCAATCTGGTTCCTTTAAGCCTAGTTATAACCTCAATAAAAAAAGAAACAGAGCCAAATAGTAAAACGACTATTATCAAACCTATTAATTTTGAAAGCTCTTGCTTTTCAAATATAAATTCAGTTACTAGTAACCAAATTAAAAAATAGAGCGCTGAAATATCGAGTACTAAAGTTAAGTCTGTATTTTTCTCTAAAAATAATGAATCAAATTTATCCGTCGCTAACAAGTATATAAACACAACAAAAAACTTTAAGTAAAAGCTAATTGAATAACCGATCTCAAACTTATCAAAATTTAAAAGGTATAAATCAGCCAATAAAAAAAGCGATATAACTAAAACTGATTGTAATATCGCACTTTTGTTAAAGAAATCAGGTCGACTATTCAATTACATACTTCCCATCTAGTCTAACTTTCATTCTTGGCTTTCCAGAACCCATTAAAGGTATTTTCATTCCTTTTCCCTTAAAAAACCTTGAACTTTGCATTACTGCGGAGCTAAATCTATCAAACTAGTTGGTCGGACAGTTGCATTTGTTAATGTGGTAATCTCTCCGACTAAGCCAAACACTGCCGATCTTTCAGTTCGCGACATAAATGATAATCGCCCAACTCCTTTTCCTATTAAACCAGCTCCTGAATAAACTGCTGATGCAGTAATAGCTGTATCTATGAAAGCATTATAAACATTACTTTGACTTTCCAAGTAGTTACTTCTAATAGCGGCTAAACCAATACTAAAATCAGGTAAATGATCGTTAATCTCATTTTTAAAAGCACTCCAATTATCACCACCTAATATACTTGATACGTCCAAATCACTAGCTAAATCTTTTATACTTTGCAAAGTAGCATGATATAATTCTGGATTTCTCTGCATTTCAGCAATTTGTTTGCCATCAACCGAAAATCCATTCTGAGGCGCACTTCCTGGTGAAGTTGACCCCCTGCCTCCTGAATTACTTGGTTTATTAGCTCCTTCCTCTACTGTAAGTGAAGGTGTTTCATTTCCACCATCAGTCTTGGTGGTAGCTTGCTCTTTAGGAGACTCTGAAGACTCGGGTACACACCCAGCTCCCGCTGCCATATTCAACATACAATTAACAGCGGCCCCTTTTGCAAAGCTTTTTGCAAACCCACCCGCAAAGTTGGCCATGGCTGTCCCACCACCATCTATCGCCTGAGCAATCCCTATCGCCATTTTCGCATAACCATAATACTCATAAGCCGTCAATATACCACCTATTACCGTGGCTGCTGCCCCTGTGACTATGCCATTGGCAATCGCTGCTTGTAATGCCCAAACCACCAAGGTCGCAAAAATATACCCACTTGGATCTGTTTTATTCAGCGGGTTATTCACCACGTACGAGTAACGGTTTAAGTTTTGAATGTTCTCTGGTGCTTGCACCATGGGATCTGCTTGTAAGAAGCGCCCAAGAATAGGGTCATAAATTCGCCCACCCATGTGTACCAGCCCAACTTCGTCCATTTGCTCGTGACCGGTATAACCACGTAAGGTGATTTTACTGGTAAATTTCGCTTGGTCGCTGAAATCCCTTGCCCATGTTTTGGCATCACGGCGCGCACCAAACACATCAAAGCTCATGGTTTGCTCAAGCTTACCATTGGCATCAGCAATCACATGGGTTGAACCTAAGTGGTCGTCTAGCATGTAGCGAGTGGTGGCTTGGTTATTAACCGAAATCAAGGGGGCAAATAAGCTTTTTAGTTTTTAAGTAAAGGCAAAAAGAAAAAGCTGACCCCATTATTTCAAACCATCGTGCATATTCACACCAATCGACGTCATTACTGGATGTATAGTCATATTTAAAGTGAGTTTAAAAAGTAACAACACTTGGTTTTTTGAATAAAAAGATCAAGAAAACACAGCTGCCTGCTTGACCGGAACTTTCTAATGGGTGACCCTATTCACTCTTTTTCCTATTTCTAAAAGCTTAATCTATGCTTCAAAACATCCATATTTAGATATAACCAGGCTGTTACTTGAAAACTTTCTGTACTCACTATTTATTTTCACAACTTCCATAAGCGAAACTATATACTCCTCTTCTGAAATGGTTAATTTATAAATTTTCTCTATTGGGATATCAATAATGAAGATTTCACCGGCTTTAATTTCAACTTCGAAAGGAGTTATTTTTTCATGATGTTTTAAAAAAATTTTCATGAATATAAGCAAGCTATTACCAGTGTTAATGGCTTGCTTATATTCATCGTATTTAAATAAAGCTAACCCACTGAAATCAGTATTGAATCTTATTTTTCTTGAATCTTTTAAATTGTTATTACTGTAGCCTACTAATAAATTAAATTCTTCATTTTCAAAGTTACAGCTTAAATTGACTTTAACATCGACTGCCCTACTTTTAGCACAAGATAAACATGTGAATATCATCAAAGTTACAATAGCTAGTTTTTTAATCAACATAATTTTTCCCCATCATACTATGTTCTAAAACATAAGGGTTGTGCCTCAAATGAGAAATAGCAGACACTCTTTCTCTCGGTGAAAACGATCTATGTGCTACAGAATTAAGAACCTTTATATCCTTAATCCTTGAGCCAAAACTGGTATCTCCATTATGCACATGACCATAATCAAAACTTGGTAAATGTGATACTTCATGAATAATTGTAGTTTGAGGAACATCACCATATCGAAGGTTACTCTTAAAGTAATTGTTAGAAAACCCGATTTGAGTAGAGCCAGCCTCAGCAAAGTCACTACCTCCAGTCTTATAATGATAGAAGTCATCTCTTCCCATAGAATTCATTTTAGAAACCATACCTTCTAGATCTTTAGAAAGACTCTCAGCAACTGAAGCAAATGCCTCCGCATCCATGTCCATACTCGCATTATAACCATAGTTATACGCAATTCGTTTGTAATCCGCAGAAGTTGGATCTTTGAGTGCTTCTATCATATTTTTAGCATTTTTAGTATTTGTTTTAATATCCTTCTGAACCGTGTCCCACTCTTTATCCGATAGCTTTCTTCTGTGCTTAGCGCAAAATAAACTAGACCGAAATAAACTAGACAGCCACTTTAATAGAACAAACACAGCTGCTCCTTTAAATTTACTTTTTAGGTTATGAGTTTATCTTTTACTGCTGCGTTACTTTCATTTCACCCATTAAATGAGTTACTTGTCCTCTTAAGCTTAAATTGCACGCATGAAAATGACTGCATAGTTGCAGTTTTAACTTTTTACTGGGGACTTTTAACTTTATGCCAGCAACTTTTCGCAGTTACCTATATTTGCTCGCCGTTTTCTGTGTAGATTTTCACAGTAACTTTCTTATGAAGATGCCCTGCCTACTACGCCATGAAATACGCGCGTAAATTGCGTGGTCAATTTTAACCAGTTTTCTGGGGAAATATTGACTCTTTCTAGTAAAGGTAAATGTGTGCTTTCAATATACCCACGTTTACCTTCTCGTATACAACGTCCAGCAAGCAAAGCGCCAGAGATTAACCTAAGCCGCTTTGCCACATCACTAACCCATTTTATAGCAACGTTCAGGCCGACCAATACTGCCATAGCTTTGGTCGGCGCTGACTTGTTCAGCCTCTAGTAAATATTCAAGATAACGCCTTGCTGTAGAGCGACTCACTCCCACTAAATCGCCCATTTGCTGGGCAGTAAATGGTGTTTTTTGATTATTTTTAAATGCATCCATAATCTTTTTCAGCGTAAGCTGATCAACCCCTTTAGGGAGCCTTACCACCGCTTTACTTTGCTCATTTGAGCCAAATAACGTATCCACCATAGATTGCGTGACTTCGTCTGCGTCTGATAGGCAACGTTGACGCGCTTCAAAACGCGCCAATGCTTGATCAAGGCGATTGAGCATCAGCGGCTTAACTAAAAAGTCACAGGCACCAAGCTGCATGGCCTTTTCAAGAGTTTCGACTTCTTTGGCTGCAGTAAGCAACATAACATCACTTTTTATTGCACGTCGGCGTAAGTCACTTAATAACTCAAGGCCATTGCCATCTGGTAAATGAATATCGAGTAGAATAAGGTCTGGCTCTATCGCATGCAACAAGGCCGTTGCCGTGCTTAGGTTTGCAGCAATACCCACAACCTGATACTGGCCTTGACGCTGGCTTTGCCTTGCAGCTTGATTACCCGCCACACCATTTGGTAGCAATAAATATTGCGCCAAAAGTTGTGCGACTTCTATTTCATCTTCGATGATAACTACTGAATATGTCATTGTTTATTACTCATTTTTAGCATTGCTAATGTGCCGCATTTAGTTTTATTATTATTTGCTTTACCACGGCTTGTTACCCTAAATTACGTTATTTAGGAATATAAACGCTTAGTCGTGCGCCTTTTAAATCTGATTCACCAATTTCTAAACTCCCCCCACAGGAGTCCAAATTGGTCTTTACTAAATATAAACCAATACCGTGTTCTGCCCCGGCTTTAGAGCTGTATTGTGGCGTAAATATCACTTCGTGATCATCGCCAACACCAAAACCACTGTCTTCTACATCGAATAACAGCGTTTTACTGGTTTCATCAACGGTCACTCTTACATACGGTGTGCGTTCGTTACTTGCTCTAATTGCCGCATCAATGGCGTTATCGATCAAATTACCCAGTATTGATACCACTCGTTCGAGCATCTCGGTACGGGCTATTGCACCGAGTAGACTATCTGGGTTTAATTCCAACGTAACATTGAGTTCGCGCGCTTTGTGGTATTTGCCCACCAACAAACCTGCGAGCACGGGGTCTTGAATATGCTCTAACAAATGGTGTATTTGTGCTTGCGAGCCTTGACTTTCTTGGCCGATCAGCTCAATTGCCTCATCGCTCTTTCCCATTTGGATCAGTGCGCCAATTAAATTTAATTTGTTTGAATAGTCGTGTGTTTGTACACGTAAAAGCTCTGCAAACGCTTGTACCTTAGTCAATTGCTGACTTAAATACTCCAGCTCATCGGCAGGACGCAATGTTAATAATATGCCATCTGCCTGACCTTGTACTTGCAATGAAAACCGCGACAATACTAAACGTTTATCCGCTGCAAACAGTTCAAAACCAACCATTTTACGACGTTGATTACGCAGCAAGAACTCAGCATGCTCAGGGAGTAAGTCACTTAGCATTAAATCTTGATTTATACAGGCGGTAGGTTTGTCTAAAATCTCGCAAGCTCTTTGGGTTAATTTGCGCACTCGACCATCGGGGTCTAGAGCTATGACACCGCTGCGCATGGTGTTTAAAATGGCATCTTGCTCTGAGAATAACCGCGCAATTTCGTCAGGTTGTAAACCAAATATGGCATTTCTAACGCGCCGCCCAATAAGCACCGCCGCTATAATGCTCAAAATAACCAGTAAAACTCCCCAAATCATCACCTCTACAATGCGTTCTTGAATCAAAGGTTCAATCGATTGCACCAAGAAACCAACCGACACCAACCCGATAATATCCCCCTGCGCATCATACACAGGCACCTTGCCACGAATTGACTCTCCCAAACTCCCTTTAGCAATAGAGATATAACGCTCTCCCTGCAAGGCCGCTTGGCTATCACCACCAACCATGCGCTTACCGAGTTTATTGCTATCTGGGTGAACAACTCGATGGGCATTTTTATCGCCTATAACAATAAAATCTGCGCCAGTGAGCTGGCGCAGATTTTCGATCTCTTGATTGATAGCGGTTAATTTTTGCGGATTATTTAATGCTTGAACAACATTGTTGCTCGCAGCAATACTGGTCGCCACCGCAAGGGCTTTATCACCTATGTGGTCGTTTAAGCTTTGCGCGGTAATCTGATACACCAATCCACCAAACATCAATGCTTGAAGTACGCACAACCCGGTTACCCAAATAATTAATCGCGTTTCTAAGCGCTTGGGCTTTTTAACCATGCTTTGCAATGGATTTAGTTTTTTGGTGTATTTCATCATTACCTCAGCCTACCTCACGATGCATGCTCTGATTTCACTTTAAGCGCGGCTTTATCTGCACGACGCTGGGTTATAAAGTCTTTTAATGGGAATAACAACACTAATATTGAAATAACAAAAATACTCAATGTCAGCGGGCGCTCCCACAAAAAGCTTAACGAGCCGTCAGAAATCATCATAGAGCGGCGGAAATTACGCTCAATCATGTCACCTAAAATAAAGCCTAGTAGTAATGGTGCCATTGGGAAAGCCAGTAACCGCAAGACTAAAGCGACAATAGCAAAGCCCACCATCATAAATAAATCAAAAGTATTAAAGGAGACGAGATACACGCCAATTAAGCTAAAGAACAAAATCATCACAGTCAAAACAGACTTTGGCATTGCCAGTACTTTTGCAAAATACGGGATTAACGGCAAGTTCAAAATAAGTAGCACAATATTGCCAAAGTACATGCTTACAATCACCGCCCAAAACACGCTAGGGTTTTCTTGCATTAACATAGGGCCCGGTTGAATACCGTAGGCAATTAATGCACCGAGCATAATCGCAGTTGTACCTGAACCTGGGATGCCTAATGTCAGTAATGGTACAAATGATCCCGTACATGCTGCATTATTGGCAGACTCTGGCGCTGCTAAACCGCGCAATGACCCTTTACCAAATTTCTCTTTTAGGCCTTTAGGCGCTAAGTTTCGCTCAGTTGCATAAGCCATAAAGCTGGCAATCGTTGCACCTGCGCCCGGTAATACACCTACAATAAAACCAAGAATAGACGAGCGACCAATAACAGGGGCTATATCTTTAATTTCTTCTTTAGTTAATTTGGTTGAGCCTATTTGTGGTGTGTCTGAATCATTAATGCCCTTAACGTCTTTTTTCTCCGGACGTGTAACATTAATAAGTGCTTCAGCCAGAGCAAAAGTTGCCATAGCCACCAATAAAAAACTAATACCATCAAGTAAATCAGCTTGGCCTAAAGTAAAGCGCTCAGTACCTGAGGACGGATCAATACCGACTGTTGCCAACATAAGACCAAATACGGTCATCATCATGGCTTTTAAAAATTGCCCTTTATTTGAAAATGCTGCGATTGCTGTTAAACCTAAAAACATCAGCACGACATAATCGGGAGATTGAAAGCTCAGCGACACTTTTGCCAACAGCGGCGCGGCCACCATCAATAATATTGCGCCAATTGTGCCACCAATAAAGGAGGAATAGGCAGCAATTGCCAATGCTTTACCAGCGTGGCCTTGCTTTGCAAGTGGGTAGCCATCAAAGGAAGACGCTACGGTCCCAGCAACCCCTGGTGCATTTATTAAAATAGACGAGGTTGAACCGCCAAATATTGCGCCGTAATACACTCCAGCCATTAAAATCATACCCGAATCAGCACCAATGCTGTAAGTAATGGGGATCATTAATGCAATAGCGGTAATAGGGCCCAAGCCCGGCAACATGCCGATAAAAGTACCAACAAAACACCCTATGATCACATAAAGTAAGTTGTTCCAGTCGAGTACGGTCGACAAGCCCAGCATAATTCCATCAAACATAACTTAACTCCACAGGTTGCCAGGAACCAAATAAATGCCCAGCACTTGGGTCATTAAAAACCAAAACACCACAGCAACAGGAATTGAGGCCAGTAATAAAACTGCTTTACGGCGCTCGCCCATCACAAAAAAGCCTATTAACAAAAACGCACTGGTTGAGAGTAAAAAACCAATTGGCTCTAGCATAGCGCTGTATAACACCATTAAAATTAGCAATGCCACTGTGCGCAGTACATTCGATTTTTCAAGTGTTTGCTGCTCATCACTTGGTTGCTCTTTTGGCTTTAGCAAGGTTGCTGCTATCGACAGTAAACACACAATAATACCAAATGCCGCATACACCTTAGGTAAGGTGGCTGAGGTCACTGTTTCATACTCTTCAAATGGGAGTAACGGAATTTGCCATGCAATAATGGCGTATAGGGTAAATAGCGCCAAGAATAAACTTGGCCCTAGTAATTCGCGGTTCAACATTGGCGCCTCGATTAACGTAATGTGCGAATAAAACCAAGCTCTTCCATCACGACTTTGAGCTGTGCTTCTTGTGCTTCGAGTGACTTAATGAATTGATCTTTTTCTTGAAACAGGTTTAACCAACCATTACGCGCACGGACCACTTCCCACTCAGGTGTTGTTTGTAGCTTACGTAATTTTTCAGTGTATTCTGCCAGTTTGTCGGCTGGTAAATCGGGAGCTGCAAAAAAGCCACGCCAATTCACAAATTCCATGTCATAACCTAGTGATTTAAGTGTTGGGATTTCAGGGTAATCAGGTAGTGCATCCCCTGAGGTCACAGCTAAAATACGTGCTTGACCGCCATTAGCCACTTCTAACGCTTCGCTTAGACCCGTTGAAAGCAAGTTAACTTCGCCAGATAGTAAACCAGCTTTTGCTTTACCGCCTGCATCATAAGGAATATAACGTAACCTGCGCCCATCAAGGCCTGCGGCTTTAACCGCTTGCGCTGCAACTAAGTGATCCATGCTGCCACGCGCCGAGCCACCGGCTACCTTTACCGAGCTTGGGTCTTTTTTCATTGAGACGATCACATCTTGCCACGTTTTAAATGGCGAATCATTACGTACAACAAATGCACCATAATCGGCGATCATGCTGGCAACAGGCGTTAGATCGCGATAGCTATACGGAATTTTACCCGTTAATGCACGCAACACGATAGGTGTTGAGTTAACCATTAAAATATCGCCTTTTTTAGTCCCTGACTCAATCAAATATGCGATTGCACGGCCACCACCGCCACCCGACATATTTTGAAAAGAGGCATTATCTTCAATACCTGCTTTTACTAAGCCTTCGCCTACACCACGTGCTGTTGTATCCCAACCGCCGCCAGGACCACCGGGTACTAAAAAGTGAATATCGGCCAGTGCAAATGGACTGCTTAATATGAGCGATGCTGCAAGCACCGTCGTTTTAACTGATTTAAATGATTTGAATAAATTCATGTTCCGCTACCTCTTAAAATAAGTACTGCATACGTGCGCTAAAGCCCATACCCGAATCTTCATCACCTACAAGCGCAATTGTTCCTGGGCCTTCTACATCGCTGTAAATAAGGTTACCCATAAATTTAATATCGCTGCTAATGTAGTAAGAAGTGCCTAATGTGTAAGTTGTTACTTCAGTGCCTTGCGTACTGCTTGTTGCGTCCATTTGCGATACACGAGCAACAAGTTCCCATGCGTCTTTAACGCCTTTAGGCTGTACAAATAACGCAGAACCCGCTTTGTACTGGCGCTGCTCGCCCCCTAGAAAGTAACTGGCTGATACATGAAAACCATCAAAGCGCTCACCATCAAGGGCGTCGGCGCTATTTACGGCATCAAGTGAACGACTGGCGTATTCGGCCTCAAGAGTGAGTGAGTCAGCTTGAAAAGCAAACTCAAGACCTGTTTGCGATAAACTATCTAATGCGACAGCATCACCACCAACAGCGTAATCCACCAAGCGCACATTGGTTTCGCGAATTTCACCACGGGCAAAACGCGCCCCTAATTCATTACCACCCATATCACGATATGAATGCCACGCACCTAGGTGAATAACATCGCCCGGCGACGCGCTCGACCACGTTAAACGCCCTGTTGCGGCAAGTGTTAAGTTATCATCTTCATCATGGCCTGATGCACCAAATGCATCGTTTTTATACACACCAACGGCATAACGCACGCCACTGTCTTTAAAATATTGATAAGCCGATACACCCCAACGGAAAAACGGTGAGAAAGTATTTGCTAAGGTACTACGCTCAATCGTGTTGATATGCTTAGAACTCGTTAACGCATTAAGCGACATATCTTCACGGATTTTACCCACCTTCACTTTTAGGCCGTTATCGAATGCATAACGCACACGCGCCATCACGATTTCAGCTGTGCCCTCGCCAAACTCAAGCAATAATTTGTGATCCCAATTACCGTGCTCACTTTCCACGTACGTACGAATACGGCGCGGGAAAAAATCACTGCCAGCATCACCGTCATTATTTGCGTTATATGCACCATTAAAGTAATTGTAATCAAGCTGAACGCGGCCACCAAACTCAAGGTCAAATGCTTTATTGCCTTTCATTGAGTCGACTTCTTTTTGTAGCTCATCCAATTGCTGCTGTAGTTTTTGTGTATCGTTGTCGGCCAACACAGAGGTACTTGCTAACGCTGCTGCAACAGCTAACGCCAGTTGTGTATTACTTGCTTTCATTGTTTTACTCCACACCAATTATTTTAGTTTTGTTGTCATTAAGATGAGCTACTGCACACTGCCATCTAACTTCGAGCATAGTGTTAACGTGAGATTAACGAAATGTTTAGAAGTTAAGCTGCATTGATCTGTTTAAAATGCATTTAGCGCATAAAAACCACGCACAATATGCACAAAAAGAACGAGCAATAACTCATTGATAGTCATCTATTATTTAACGGGGATTAGCTAATTTAAGCGGATTAAGGGGCAGCATATACTCAAGCCCCTTCATTACTTATACTTTGAAGTTGCTTACTAAGTTGTCTAGCTGTTGACACTGCTGCGCCAATGCTTGGCATGCACGTTCAGCATGATCTACTTTTTCGAGCATATTACCGCTTGATGTAGCGATGCGCTGCACATTGATATTCACGTCTTCACTCACTTGGCTTTGCTGCGTCGCCGCTGTAGCTATTTGCATGTTCATATCATTAATGATGGTGACGGCATCATTAATGCGCTGCACCGATTGCGCCGCCCCGCGAGAGTGCTCAATAGTTTGCTGCCCGCTTTTAGTGCTCGCTTGCATTGCACTAACGGCCTGATTAGTCCCTTGTTGAAGCTTTTCAATCATGGCATTAATTTCACCAGTGCTGTCTTGTGTACGGCTCGCTAACGAGCGCACTTCATCAGCAACCACAGCAAAACCACGTCCTTGCTCACCGGCTCTAGCGGCTTCAATGGCTGCATTTAGTGCGAGTAAATTTGTTTGATCGGCAATCCCGCGAATAACATCAAGCACAGTGGCAATGTTCATCACATCTTGCTCTAGGGTGTTTATTACATCGCTTGATGCTGAAATGTCGGTTACAAGCTGATTAATTAACGAGATAGTTTCTTCGATAGTCGCTTTTGCCACGTTTGCATCGTTATTTGCGTTGCTTGTAGCGCTAGCTGCATCGTTAGCATTATGGCTAACATTATCGCTGGTGGTACTCATTTCATTAACCGCCGCAGCCACCTGCTCACTTTCAACTTGCTGATTACTGGCTTCGTTTAGCACACTGGCTGTAATAGTACGTAAGTTTGCCGTTTCAGTGCGTACCTGCTCAGCCGAACCAACAACTGCAAGTACCGTGTTATGAATTTTACTTATAAAAGTATTAAATGAACGCGCTAATGAACCCATTTCATCTTGCGATTCAATATTTAAACGCTGGGTTAAATCACCTTGCCCACAAGCTATGTTTTCAAGTGCGAGTTGCATTTGCTTTAATGGCGCTAAAATAACGCCTGATAACAACCACGTAGCAGCAATCGATAATACAAAACTTAATAACATGCCAAATTGCAGTGCATAACTTGCCGAGGTTTGTTGCTCGTCAATCTCAATGAGTGAATTTGAAAGTTTAGCGTCTATTTCATCACGCATGGTAGTAACGTTTTTGCGAATGCGGCCAAGCACCGTTTCCATATCTTGTTTATGTTCAGCTAAATAACTTGCTGCTAAAGCATGATCACTAAATAACCCTTGATAATAACGAGACCAAATAACTACATCGGCTTTTATATTATCGATTCGCTGTGCATTTATCGCATCGATGTAACCTGAATCAACCAACTTTAATGGACTTGAAAGACGAGCATCTACACGCGCTATATTGCTTCTATATTCGTCTTGCTGAATTAAATAGTTTTGCTTATCACCTTGGCCTAACACCATGCTTAAGCCAGCGGTTTTTACTTGGAATAGATCGCGATAACCATCTTCTAGATCATCAAGTACAGTGCGCACTTCTAAACTTATAAAGCTATTAAGACGTGCCTGCTCTTTAAATGTATAAAGAACATACCCTGACAACACAGAAAATATAACTAGGGCAACAACCACAGGAATAGCAAATTTAACCCTAAAGCTAAGGTTATTTATTAATTGACTCATTTTTGATCACTTATTGATTTACAGGCAGAAGGAAATACGAGGACAGCAATAAAAAATAACGTTATGTACCTGAAAAGACAAATAAATTAAATGAACAAAAAGCCCAAAAAGAACAAAACAACAGCCATTTTGGAAAGATTAATTTTGAGGGCTGAGTAAGGCCGCGACCACATCAATATTTAAAAATCACTTTACTCCCATTTTTAAATTCATATTCCCATCGATGGGAAAACCCATGCATCCATAAATATTTAATTTATTTATTTTCAATAAGTTAACCTTTGGCATAAAACTGGCTTTATCTGGTTAATTATTTTTGATAACGAATAACACATACCATGGATATAGACAGCACCTTAGCGCGAAGTAATAAACCAACGTCGCGTAAAAAGCTCATTATTGGTTTATTGATTATTGGCTGCGGATTAATTGCTTTTGCTTTACAGCAGTGGCTTGCTCCTCATTCATTAGCGGCCAGTCAGCTGCAAATTACCAGCGTAACCCAAGCTGACTTTGTGGTAAAAATTCGTGGGTTTGGCCGCTTAAAATCAAAGCACCAGCGTTACTTAACCAATACTGATACCGCCATGGTCGAAGCAATTCATGTTTACCCTGGCACGCGAGTTAGTAAAGACACGGTTATTTTAAGCCTCGTAAATCCACTTCAAGCGCAGCGTTTATCAGTCGCACGGTTAGAGTTAGCGAGGCAAAAAGCCAGCGTTAACGAACAAATAATCAATCAAAAAAGTCAACTGCTAGAGCGCCAAGCAAACCTGACTATTTTAAAAAGCGATCTTGAAAGTGCCCAACTGCGTGCAGAGGCCGAAAGTAAATTGATCGAGCAAGGTATTGTCTCTAGCCTTGATTACAAACGCAGTTTATTAACCGTTAAACAGCTAGAGCAACGTGTAGATATTGAAAAACAGCGCTTAGCCCAATTAGCCGATATGCACCATGAACGCAGCAAAATTCAGCAAGAGCTATTGAGCCAATTTGAACTAAATTACCAAGTACAACAACAAGCTTTTAATGATTTACAAATAACCGCAGGGATTGATGGCATGCTGCAAGCACTTAATGTAGAGCTTGGTCAAAATCTCACGCCGGGCACACGGCTTGCCGTCGTTGGCTCTGATACAGCCCTTAAGGCTGAATTGAGTATTCAACAAAGTGAAGCTGAAAAAATAGCGTTAAATATGCCCGCTAAAGTAAATACATTTAGCGCAGGTGAAAGTAGCGAAGTGTTGGCTAAAGTCACCCGTATTGACCCTATCGTCAGTGACGGCCGTGTAATGATTGAGCTTGATTTAACAGGTACGCTGCCAGCTAACGCTCGCCCCGACTTAAGCATTGAAGGCTATGTAATAAGTCACATCATACCGAACGCTCTGACCATTAATTTACCCATAAAAGCACAAGCAAATAGCAATGCCATGCTTTTTAAGCTCAACCCCACCACTCATTTAGCCCACCCAACTAAAATTGAATTTGGTACACTCAGTGATAACAAAATTCAACTTTTAAGCGGCGCAAAAGTGGGTGAACAGCTGATCATTTCAGATCTCTCTAAATGGCAGCATTTGGCAACTATAAAAATAGAACAGGAAAGTTTATGAACGCAAATACGCTTATCTCATTAAAAAATATCGCCAAGGTTTACCGCAGCCAAAGTGTTGAAACCTACGCTTTAAAGAATATTGACCTTGCTATAACGCAAGGCGATTACATCTGCATTAGTGGTCCATCAGGGTGCGGTAAATCAACGCTACTGTCTTTACTTGGCTTACTCGACAGCCCTACCGAAGGGCAATATTTAATTAAAAGCGTCGATACTAAAACCCTTGATATGGACCAACAAGCAGAGCTACGTAATTTACACATTGGCTTTATTTTTCAGTCTTTTAATTTAATAGATGAACTCTCGGTGTTTGATAACGTGGCGCTCCCGCTTACTTATCGAGAACCAGCTATGAGCCAAGCCGATATTCAAAGTGCGGTAAAGCATGCGCTTGATGAAGTTGAAATGGGGCATCGTGCTCAGCATAAACCAAACCAGCTATCTGGTGGGCAACAACAACGTATTGCCATTGCCCGCGCCCTTGCCGGTAAACCAAGTATTTTATTGGTCGATGAGCCAACCGGTAACCTCGATTCTAAAAATGGTGATGCAGTGATGGACTTACTTGATGCGCTAAACCAAAAAGGCACCACCATTTGTATGGTAACCCATGATTTACGTTACGCAGGACGTGCAAAAACTCAGCTAAAATTACTCGATGGCGAAATTATCTCGTATTCGCAGGCGCGCCAAGATGCACACACTGAAAATACCAGCGCTGTACCCGCTAATACTGCCGAGGTAATTTAACATGAGCCGTTTAACTAAAACACGTAGTCAACTGCGCTTGGCGTGGGCATCACTGATGAACGCACCGGGGTTTGTTACCGCCGTTGTTGCCACCTTGGCGCTCACTCTCGCAACGTTATTTGTAGTGCTAAGCCTGGTTAATAGTTACTTTTTAAAACCCCTTGATGTGTTTGACGAAACCCGCATGGTGGTGGTTGAGCAAAGCCTAACCTATGACGACTATGATGCGGTTGGCTTTCAAAGTTACCAGTCAATTGTGCACTGGCTTAAAAACAACCAAAGCTTTGAACAAGCTTTTATGATGAATGCCGCTGAAAATGTTTTTTTATACTTAGACGGCCAACCAAAAAAGAATGTGCTGTATGTGGGTGGTGAATATTTTGAGCTCCTACATACTCCTTTTTTACTCGGACATGGCTTTAAAAAGGGCGGAACTTTAGAGGAAGCTGATAATAGCGCGGTCATTTCAGAGAAGTTCTGGAAAGAACATTTTAATAGTGACCCTGATGTAATTGGTAAGTCCTTAAAAACAGCCAGTGAGATTGAAGGTGATGGGCATATAATAACGGGGGTTGTAGCGGCTAATTTCAGCCCACCCTACATGATTAAAGCGGGCTCTGTTGATGTGTGGTATCCAACCAGTTCTGACCGTCGATTTTTCCATAATGATGACTGGCAAAGCCCGTGGACCAACACCTTTAGAAACTTAAAACTGATTGCAGTATTAAAACCTAGCGTCACTAACGAGCAAGTAAAAACCGACTTAAAAGCTCAAATTGATACGATTAAATCCCAGTGGCTTAATAATGGCGGTATAACTGATGTAAAGCCCGTTGTTACACCGTATCGCGAAGTTGAACTTGGTAATAATGATCAACTTAGTTTAATGATGCTTGCAGGTGCAGTAGGGCTATTGATCATCGCTGTACTGAACGTCAGTACCTTATTTTTCTCGCGCGCATTAGCACAACATAAAACCTTAGCATTACAAGCTGTACTGGGCGCAAAACGTAAAACTTTATTTAGCAGCATTTTACTGCAATCACTCATTTTAATGAGCATATCGGTCAGTATTGCGCTGTTTTTATCTATTTGGGGTATTCGGTTATTTAAAGTACTTGCAGAAGGACGTTTACCATTAGTAAACAGCTTGGCTGTTGACCTTAATTTGGTGCTGATTGCGGTAGTTATGTGCATTGCTCTCGCATATATATTTTCGATGATTACCGCACGTTTAGTTAACTACAAAACCTTAAATAACCAAATGCAAAACAGTGGCAAAGGCGGCGTGTCGCAAGTATCTGGGCGTACTGTGCGTATACTAATTGGCACACAAATGTTTGTGGCCGCTTTATTAGTTAGCTTTTCAATTATGATTGTTAGCAAAGCACTCGACACCATTAATCGCCCACTGGGTAGCGACACTCAAAACCTGTACTTTGCACAGTTATTTCAAACCAATAACAATGCAACACTGGCTGAGCGCTACGAGCAAATTAAGCAGTATCAAAAAGTATTACAAAATAGTGAGGGCATTAAAGATGTTGCTATTGGGCAAAGCCCGGTATCCGCAAGGCAAAATGCCAATACCTTGACCGATGTTGAAGGTAAAAGCTCAATCTTCTTTCCAAGCCAGTGGGTCGGGCCTGATTACTTTGATTTAGTGGGCACAAAAATACTCGCTGGGCGTACTTTTAGTGAGCAAGCAATGCGCGGTGAAACTAACGAGCTATTGGTATCTATCAGTGTCGCTAAATGGCTATTACCCGATCAAGAGTACACAAATGTTATCGGTAAAAGCTACAAAGGCCTTGAAGATAAAATGTTTGAAATTGTCGGCATAACGGAGGATTTTAACCATCCTAAATATTATGATGAATCATTTGGTCGGCATATGTGGTGGCCGGCACAGCCTTGGAGCTATATGTTTGTTATTGAAACAGAGCAAGGTGTTGAGCTTACCAGTAAGCAAGTTTTAAGTTTATTAAGAAAAGCCAATAGTCACCTAACGTTATGGCAATTTAGAGACTTACAACAAGAGTACGATGATTTATTGTATATGAGCCACCTAACCGTTGCACTATGTAGTACCTTGGCATTATTTACTCTATTATTAGCAGCAATAGGCATCTTTGGCGTGTTGAGCTATAACTTAGGCCTGCGCCGTTATGAGTTTGGTATTCGCATGGCGCTCGGCGCTAAAAAGATACGCTTATTTAAACTCATGAGTAAAGAAGCTGTTATTCCCGTACTCATTGGCTTTATTCTGGCCATAGCAACCGTATTAGCGGGTTACTTTATGCTACAAGAACAGCTAATATCGTGGTTAATTATGGACGTGCGACTACAATTAATAGCATGGACAATTACCTTGATTATTGCCATGTTTGCCTGCTTTAGGCCACTATTGCTGTTAATTAAAGCCAAACCTATGGCCGCGCTTCGTAACGACTAAGCGAATATTGCTTACCCACCAAGCAAAAGCAAAGCAATTTGCTTTTGCTTTTGCTTGAAACAAGAAGAACAAAATGGACACAATTTTAGTTATCGACGACCAAGCCGATGTGCGCATGGCCGCCATCGTGGCGTTAAATCAAATTGGCTATCAATGCATTGAAGCACAAGGCCCAGAGCAGGCAATGGAGCTAATTAATAACAGTACGATTAGCCTGATATTGCTAGATATGAATTTTAAACTCGACACCACCTCAGGCGACGAAGGGCTGCGATTTTTAAAACAACTACAGTCGCTTGGCTCAACAATACCCGTGGTGGTAATGACCGCATGGGCCAGTGTTGATGTTGCCGTAAAAGCGATGCAATTAGGCGCGCTAGATTTTATAGAAAAACCGTGGAACAACTTGCGCTTAACGGCGGTAGTACAACAGCAACTCAAACAGCAAAAAACCAGCCACGACAATGCTTGTTTAAAAGCCTTAAACACCACTAAAAATGCCGATTACATTGCCAATTCCCCCGCTATGCGGCAACTACTTACACGCGCTAAACGCGCAGCAAAAACCGATGCCAGTATTTTAATCACCGGTGAAAATGGCACCGGAAAAAGCTTATTAGCACAGTATATTCATCAGCATTCTAACCGTTGTGAACAACGTTACGTGAGCGTAAATATTGGCGCTATTGCCCCCTCATTATTTGAAAGCGAGTTATTCGGCCATAAAAAAGGCGCGTTTACCGATGCCAAAGAAGACCGCCTAGGCCGCTTTGAAATAGCCAACGGCGGTACCTTATTTTTAGATGAAATAGCCACCCTGCCGCTTGAACTGCAAAGTAAAATGCTGCGTGTGCTAGAAAGCCAAGAGTTTGAAGTCTTAGGCTCAAGCCAAACGCAAATAGCCGATGTACGGATTATTGCTGCCACCAACGCACAGCTTGCCAAAGCGATTGAAGAGGGAGAATTTCGCCGCGATTTACTATTCAGGCTCAACACTATTGAGCTACATATTCCACCACTGCGCGAACGAGTAGAAGATATTATTGAGCTGGCAAACCACCTACTCACAACTCATGGTAGAAAATATAAACGCACAAATATGACACTCACGACACACGCAATGACTGCCCTCACGCAATACAGTTGGCCGGGCAATGTACGCGAACTTAGCCATTGTATTGAACGCGCCGTGATCATGAGCGATAACGACAACATTACAGCCAATGATTTAATTTTAGAACAACCCAGCAGTGAGGTCAGTCATAGTGCAGCAGGTGATAAATCATTACCTTTATTGCCACTGGAAGAGCTTGAAAAACAAATGATTCAAAAAGCACTGGCCGAATTTAATGGCAATGTCATTGCCGCAGGCGAGTTTTTAGGGCTCAGTAAGTCGGCCATATATCGTCGTATTGATAAGCATCAGCTCGATTTAAAAGAAGCAGACAGTTAATGCCAAACGTGCTCTCATTTGAACAACGTATTAAGCGGTATATTTATTTAGTTGCCGCAGTCTTACTCTTACTGTGCGGCTTGCTCGCCATTGCATGGAATGTTGATTGGTTTACCAGCGCCAGCATTTTATTACCAATAGCAGCGCTTGCGATAGGCGGTTTAGTTAAATGCTACCGACTCATTACTGATGTGACAGATCGCTTTGGCCTGCAATTAGATGCGTTAGCGAACGATGAAAGTAACAGCTGGCATTTAGCGCAATATCAAGGCGGGCGTATTAGCGGTCTAAAAACTGATTTTAATAAGCTCAGAAACAAAATTGCTAAAAATAAACGCCATTATATGCAAACCGAAGAGTTTGTATTTGAGTTTGTTGGCATGCTTGATTTACCCATTGTTATTTTAGACCCTCACGGGCTTATATATTTTACCAATCAAGCATTTTTAAATAGCTTAACCAACCCAACCATTGATGGTTTAACAGCTAACAATCTCGGCCTCACTTATAGCCAAGGCAATTGGCAACAAAACGATGAATCACGCTTTGAGCAGCGTTTTCATATTTCATCACAAACTTTTTGGCGCGCCGGGCGAAGCTATGAACTACTCACTTTATTTTCTATCGAGCAGCAATTACGTGCCAATGAAAAGCAGGTATGGCAACGCTTAATTAGGGTTCTTAATCATGAAGTAAGAAACTCTCTAACCCCTATTTATTCAATGAGCCAATCATTGCAACTGATGAAACAGCAAGGGCAGATCAATAAAGAGCCTGACTTAGCCAGCGACATGCTGCTAGTAATTGAAAAACGTGCTCAGCATTTACTCGACTTTGTGGCCAGCTACAGCGCATTTTCGCAGTTACCTGCAGCAAAAAAACAAGCGGTGACGAACGAGACAATTAACCTTAGATTACATGCTTTATTTCCACAGCTCGTCATTAAAGCCGCTGAGATTCAGCACTTTAATGTTGATCTTGGGCAGTTAGAACAAGCACTAATAAACCTAATTAAAAACGCTTTTGAAGCAGGAGGCAAACACGCACCAACACTTAATTGGCAGCAGCAAAGTGATAAGGTCATTATTGAGCTGCTCGATAGCGGTACTGGTATTACAAATCCCGACAACCTATTTGTGCCCTTTTATTCAACTAAAGAACAAGGAGCTGGCATAGGCTTAGTTATAAGCCGCGAACTTATTCGTAACCAAAGTGGTCAACTACAGTTATTAGCCAATCCTTATTGCCAAGGTACACGCGTATTAATTACCTTACCGAAATAAAGAATCCTCTTCATTTTATTGGCTTAAAAGCAATAGCTTGGTAATCTAACGCCTATAGGGAATACCAAAAACCAACCAAAAGAAGAACAATAATGAAATGGACTCAGTTAACCAGCCTCGCTCTTAGCGTGTGCTTTTTAGTTATAAGTTTTTATAGCACCAGCCAAGAATACCAAATACAAACTGCCGATAGTTGGGTAAAAAAATACCCCCTCATTGAAACTGACATTCCCGTTAACCAAATTATCGATGGTACTTACTATTTACTCCTCGATACCCAAATCAACGTTTCACAGCAGCAACCTACGCAACGCTATACGCGCACAGTTATGCAGGCCGTGAATCAAAGTGGTATTGATTATATCAGCCAACTAAATTTAGATTTTGATCCCAGTTATCAAACCCTCACCCTGAATGGGCTGGGCCTTATTCGTGATGGCCAATACATAGATAAACTCACCAGCGCGCAATTTAAGGTTTTACAACGAGAAACTGAATTAGCCAATGGCATCTACAACGGCAGCCTTACTTTAAATATTATTGTTGATGACATGCGCGTAAACGACAAACTCGACTACAGCTTTACGATTACAGGGCGTAATCCTGTTTATCAACACTTTAGCGTGTCTCGTACGTTAAACTGGTCAGTGCCCGTTGCACAACAATTTATGCGTGTGCTGTGGCAAAAATCAACGCCACTTTATATTAATACTGTCAATGGTGAGACTGATATAAAAGACACTCCGCTTGCTGTTGGGCATGACTATCAAATCAGCTTACGTAATCAAGCAACTGTTGCATCTTCAAATCAAACACCACGTTGGTATAGCCCTTATAAACAGGTTTTTTTCTCTGAATTAAACACATGGCAAGAGGTCACCGAGTGGGCTATTCCTTTATATAAATCTGCCATTGAGGTCACTGCTAGCGTTGCGCAAGTTGCCGATGATATTACTATGCAGAACCTCCAAGTCACTGATCGCATTGCCGCAGCCTTGAAGTTTAGCCAAGATGAAGTGCGTTATTTGGGCTTGGAAATGGGCACAAACTCACACCAACCAACACCCGCATCAGAAACTCTTGAACTGCGTTATGGCGACTGTAAAGACAAAACAGTGCTCCTTATATCATTACTCAAAGCGATGGGGATCCCAGCTTACCCAGCTCTGGTAAACACCGAAGAGGGCAAGCGCTTAAATCGGCTTCCTCCTTCTGCGAACCAGTTTGACCACGTTATTGTTACACTTGAATATGCGGGACAACGTTATTGGTTAGACCCAACGATAAGCTATCAAACGGGAAGCTTAGAGCACCTAGCTCAACCAAACTATGGCTATGCATTAATCATTAAACCTTTTGAGCAGCAGCTCACAAAAATGGCGCCACCTGTTGACGGTCTGAGAATTAAAACCACTGATAACTACACCATAGCGCAAAACCGTGAACAACCAGCAACCTTCCAAACTAGCTATTTGTATAGCGGATTTGAAGCCATAAATAGACGCAGCTCACTAGCACGCAACGGCCTTGATCAAATAGCCAAAGACTACCTTGAGTATTACCAAGGCTACTTTAAAGGTCTAACTATTGATCAGCCGATGACAGTGACTGAAAATGCCAATAATGGTGAACTTTTAAGCAATGAGTTTTATTTGATTGATGATTTTTGGCAACCCGCTGACCCAGATCTAAGAGCTGATTTTTATGCCTCAGAGATTCAAAACAGTGTTTACGAACCAGATCAAATTACGCGTACCGCTCCGCTCTATTTCCAGTACCCAAATAACATTGAAACAACCATTAAAGTTAAATTTGAAGAACAAAATTGGCAATTTGATAACGAACAAGTCGAAGTTGATAACCCTTTCTTTTACTTTAAAAAGAATATTCACTTTGCTGAAAACACCCTCACGCTTAATTTTTCATTTAGCGCCAAACAAGACCATATTCCAGCGGATCAAATCAAGCTATACCTTGATGAACGAGAAAAACTGGTCGATCACACTCACTTTGGCATTATTAAATATATTGATGGCGAAGCGACTACAAGTGATTCTGGCGGGTTGGATCTCGAAGACAATTGGATCATTGTTTTGCTATGTGTGTACCTTATAGGCATGGTGTTCTTTATAGTGGCATGGCGCATAGAATCAGCAAAACGCCCAACCTTCAATAACACTCATTTTTACCCTGTATCAAACGCTAAATTTATTATTTATAGCATATTTACCTTAGGGCTATTTATTAACTACTGGAGCTACCGTAACTGGCTGGCGATAAAAGCACAGCAAGATAGCCATATAATGCCGATTGCTCGTGGGATTTTTGCACTGTTTTTCTTCTACTCTTTATTTTTAGAGCTACTTGCACACAGCCAAGAGCACCATAAAAAAAATAAAATCATGCCAAATGCACTAGCCTTAATTGGCTGGTTACTACTTATAGTAATTACAGCCACTACACGTTTTAGTGACTATGCAACTATTGGATTATGCATTATCCCACTCATTTGGCTACCGCTGGTGAACTATATTCAGCATATAAATCAATCATCTGAAGCACTGATATATAACTCTAAATGGCGTATAAGAAACATCGTTATCAGCATAATTTGGGCACCAATTTTATTTTTAGGGCTGCTGCAAGAGGCTTATTTATTACCCGGCGCATCAATTGTCAAAGGTGAAAAGCTATGGCCATTTCAGGTGCAATTTTTACAACGCCAACAACTAATGCCCATTGATGAAGATATTTTATATTTTTACAGCGATGCTTTTTTTGATTTTCGTAGTGATGGTAATGGCATTACTGACAACTATATATTTAGCTATTGGCAAAATGAACAAGGGCAGCTTGAATCACGATTAAAGCACTTTAAAGATATTACGAGTATCGAAGTAACTTATGGAAAAACGAAATTTGATAACACCGTGATTAAGGTTATCGATACCGAGCAACAATACTTTTTACTTATCATCGATAGCGAAGGGCAAACAGATAAAGAGCTTGCAGAACAAATAAATCGTCGCCTTGACCATTACAAATCACTTTAGCTCCATTAGGGCTAACAGTAACTCTTTGCTTTATTTGTACTTTTTACAAAAAACAAAATAAATGAGAATTATTTGCAAGTGGGTGTTGACAGATTTATAGATCTAACTGATAATCAATATCAACAAGACGGCAAAGTACTACGACTTGTACGGAATAAACTGATTTGTTTCTCGACCCTGAAACACGTGTGGCGCACGTAAACAGCCAAGGTTACCTGTTGCTAACCGCAACGCCCCTTGATGTTGACGACAGATAACCGCCCTACTATTTTACTTGCTACATTGCTCATATCGGTGACGGTAGATATGATACTAAAAAGCCCTTACGGGCTTTTTTTATGCCTGAAATTCAACAGCAGCACAGCACCATAAACTCCCCGAAAACCTTCTTTTTTAATGTTAATTAAAATACCAACATGATAATGAGAATAATTTTCAATTAGGTGTTGACACTCACTTAAATCTAACTGATAATCAATATCAACAAGACGACAGCGCACAACGACTTGTACAGAATAAACTGATTTGTTTCTCGACCCTGAAACACGTGTGGCGCACGTAAACAGCTAAGGTTATCTGTCACTAACCGCAACGCCCCTTGATGTTGGTAACAGATAACCGCCCTACTATTTTACTTGCTACATTGCTCATATCGGTGACGGTAGATATGATACTAAAAAAGCCCTAACGGGCTTTTTTTATGCCTGTTAATTAATAGCTTATTATCACAAAAGGTCGACACGCCCTAATAGCTTATTCAGCTTTGAATAATAAAATAAGCAAAATTATTTCTCGTTCTTCACTCCAATACTAAAATGGAGTAAACTCTGCCGCTATTGTTATTCATGGCGCTTATTACATTGAATAAATGAATTATTTAATTCGCTAAAATAGTCATATTCTAAATAGAATTAGTATGATTATCGACTCTAAGGTATGGATGCTTTTTATGTTACTGATGCGCAAAAAATACAATACCATCTTGCTCGGCTTCCTACTTTGCGGCTTTATACTTACCAGTTGGTTAAGTTTTAACCTCGCCCATAACTCAATTAGTAAAGAGACAGTCAACCCACTCTCCCTGACTCAAGATACTGTCTACTCTGAAATACAAGAAGATTTAATGCAGCCCATTTACGCTGCTAAAAATATGGCTAACAATACTTTTTTAAGGCGCTGGGCAGTCCAAGGGGAATCTAAACCTGAACTCTTAATTGAATACCTTAAGTACATAAAACAAGATATAAATATCGACATCAGCTTTTTTGCATCAAGCCAATCTGGGGTTTTTTATCATGATGGTGATGGTGTTATCAGTGGCTCTGAAAATTTCACTCAGCAACAATGGTTTATTGCCGCCATTAACTCCCCCCATGATTACGTTATTAACATTGATCAACATCATTTCACTCCCTCAAAATATACTTTGTTTATAAATTACAAAGTGGTTGATGCACACGAAAATATAATTGGTATTGCAGGCGTTGGGATCACACTTTCAAAACTAAAAAAAATCATTACCCAGTATCAGCGTCACTATCATCGTAAAATCTATTTTATTGATGAGCAAGGCTCTATTACACTCCAAGCGAGCTCTGAGCCGACAAAACTCAACAACATACATCAAAATGATGAGTTATTACCTTATCTAGATAATATATTTTTAAAGCAACAAACTGCATTTGAATTTGAATACAATTCACAGCCAGCCATTTTACATAGCCGCTGGGTGGAGCAATTAGGATGGTATTTAATTATAGAGCACCATGACAAAGGTACGTCGTCATTGGTAAGCCAAGAGATACTCTCCAGCTTATTACTAAGTGGGTCCCTCATTTTACTCGTGCTATGTTACGCCCATCGCACATTTGATAAGTATCAGCGACAAATAGAAGCGATAGCATCCTTTGACAAGCTTTCTAACGCACTAAATCGCCAAGCTTTTGATCCATTATTGACTCAACACGTCATACAAGCCCAACAAAAACAACAACGCCTAAGTTTAATACTGCTAGATATTGACCACTTTAAACATATTAATGATAGTTACGGACATTTAGCAGGAGATAAAATAATTCAGCAAGTTGCCCTTACTTGTCAACAAGTAGCGCAAGGTAATGATGTGGTTTGTCGGTGGGGTGGTGAAGAGTTTATTGTACTCCTACCGCACAGTGATCTCGCTAAAGCACAGCACACAGCTGAGCAAATAAAACACCAGCTAAAAAACATGGTTCAAGTACAAGAAATTGCAGTGACAGCCAGCTTTGGTGTAGCGCAATATCAAATAAAGGAATCTGACGAGTCTTTTATTTCTCGTGCTGATAACGCCCTACTCCAAGCTAAAAGACTAGGGCGAAACCGTATTACGTTAGCAAGCTAACGCTTAACAACTAGTTAACGGCGATTTTTACGCGCACGCGCTCGACGTTGTTTTTTCTCTTCTTCTTTAGCCGCTTTTTTAGCTTCAGCTGCTGCACGCAAGCCTGCAACCATTATTTCTTCTTCTTCACGCATGGCTGGCGTTTCCATAGTGATACGACCAATAATGCCATCTCGTAATTCATTAATTAGAATTTCAGACATCTTATAAGTATCTATTTGATTACCACCACGAATACAACCACGCTTTTTGCCAGCCATTTCAACAAATTCCCAATCACTCTCTGGTAATTCATCAATTTTATAGCGTGCTTTTAAAAGTGCCGGGTAAGCACGTAACAAGTACTCAGCCGTATAACTTGCCACTTCTTCATACTCAATCGCGGTATCACGAATAGCGCCAGTTGCGCCCAAACGGTAGCCCGAGTTTTCGTTTTCTACTTTTGGCCACAGCATACCGGGTGTGTCGTAAAGCATAATGCCATCTTCAAGCTTAATACGTTGCTGGGCTTTAGTAACCGCAGGCTCGTTACCTGTTTTTGCTACAACTCGACCTGCTAACACATTGATCAAGGTAGACTTACCAACGTTAGGTATACCCATAATCATGGCTTTAATTTGCTTATCAGCACCCACTTTATGCGGTACTAACTTTTTACACAGCTCGTTAATACGATGAACTTCAGCCGCTTTATCGTTACCAAACGCAATAGCCTTTACGCCATTTTCCTGCTCAAAATAATCCTTCCAAATTTGCGTCATTTTAGGATCTGCTAAATCGGCTTTGTTCAATATTTTGATAACCGGCTTGCCTTCACGCAACGTCGCCACCATCGGGTTTTCACTGCTGTAAGGAATGCGCGCATCAAGCACTTCAATGATCACATCCATTTGTGGCATTATTTCTTTAATTTCATTACGGGCTTTATTCATATGCCCAGGGAACCACTGGATAGCCATTTTAAACTCCTACAGATAATTTAGTGCTATTTTAACTGGCTCGGCGAGTAATTGCGCTATACTGGCGCAAATTTTTTCAAATAAACTGTTATGGCTCTTAAATCTACGATTATTAAAGCGCAATTATCGCTTAGCGATATGGACCGCCACCTTTACCAAGATTTTAATTTAACCTTGGCGCAACACCCTTCTGAAAACGATCAACGCTTGATGGTTCGCTTGCTTGCGTACGCACTTAATGCGTGTGATGGCCTTGAATTTACCAAGGGGCTATCGGCTGACGATGAGCCAGAAGTGTGGCATAAAAACTACAGTGACGAGATTGAGCTGTGGATTGAGCTCGGTTTACCTGATGAAAAACGCCTTAAAAAAGCCTGTAATAAAGCTAAAAAAGTGGTGCTGTATACATATGGTGAAAATAACCAAGCAATTTGGTGGCAAAAACACCAACCTAAGTTGTATGATTTTAAAAATTTAAGTATTTTTAGTTTAGATTTTACTGCCACGCAGGCGCTTGCAGCATTAGTTGATCGTAATATTTCGCTGACAATGACTGTTCAAGATGGCGAAGTATGGGTAAGTACCGATAATACAAATATCGAGATAAAACCACAGCAATTAATGTAAGCATTATTAAATAAGGGCGTATATGGCAATTCAACAAGTTGTAGTATTACATGGTTTGTACATGTCAGGCTTTGTAATGCGCCCGCTGTGCTCTCGTTTAAAAAAGTCAGGCCTAGATATTCTTAACCTGTCTTATAATACGCTCAGCCCTGATCGCGATGCTATTTTTGCTCAAATTGATACTTTTATAGATAATAAAAATACGGCACTGGTGTGCCATTCAATGGGTGGGTTAGTGGCGCGCGCTTATCTTGAAGCAAATTCGCACCAAAGCCAAAATGTGAAGAAGGTAATTACGCTGGGAACCCCGCATAAAGGCAGCCATATTGCAGAGCAAATGCAGCAAAAAGGGTTTGAAGCATTTTTAAAAAACAGCGTTGAGTTTTTACTCTCTAAAAATGGTGATTGGCCGTTTAATGCTAAACTTTATAGTATTGCTGGCGATCTGCCTATTGGGTTAATGCCGCTTATTGCTAAGGGCAGCCAATCAGATGGTACTGTATTGCTTGATGAAACTAAGCTCAATGGCATGGCAGAACATAAGGTGTTTCACTTAAGTCACACCGGTATGATCTACTCACGCCAAGTAATGAAATACATTGTTGGGTTGCTCATTTAATCTTCTGCACTCGCTGCTACTTTGTAAGCAACAAATGCGATAATCCCTAAAATCAACGGTGTTGGTGCTGCGATATAACCAAATGTATCAAAATTAGCAAAGCTAGCACCCGCTAAGTGGCCTACCACCCCGACAACAAATGCCAGTAAAGCGATACCTACAACAACCAGTTCCATTTTGCTTTCTTTTTGTGTTTTAGCCTGCATGTGAAATCTCCTAGTAATTAATCTAGTTTGATTATGCGCCGACTGTAAATGCCGATTTTGACCTAAATCAAACTATTTACCTGCCTTATTACTCAGCAATATAAAGCTTGTTCTAGATCATCTTTTTGAGTTTATTTTAACCAATAAACGACTATTTAACTCCTGGGGTAGTTTTTCTTAAATAAGCCCCCAGTTCATTAATTAGGGTCGCTTTTATTGAATTTTCAATCAGCGCCACATTAATAGGTAAAAACTATCAACATTATCGATTTTAACCATTTTACAGATTACAAAAAATGGCTGATACTCTTTATCAACAGCTCGAAAGTATCTTATTAATTTGTTCAGGAGAAAAATATGTCACAGGTAAATGCTATTGGCCTTAACAGTGCAAAAAGTGAAGATATCGTAACGTCACTTAATACACTGCTAAGTAGTTACCAAATTCAGTATATGAATGCGCGTGGTTTTCACTGGAATATTAAAGGTCGTAATTTCTTTGAACTACATGTGAAATTTGAAGAAATTTATAATCTATTACTTTTAAAAGTAGACGAAATTGCAGAGCGTATTTTAACGCTTGATGGCGCACCACTTCATGCGTTTTCTGACTACCTTAAAATTAGTGAAATTAAAGAAGCTAAAAACATCAGTGATGGAGTAGCCGCGGTAGAAAACCTGCTAGCAGGTTACAGCACACTGATTAAAATGCAGCGCGATATATTAATCCAAGCTGGTGATGCTGGCGATGAAGGGACAGCGTCACTAATGGGCGATTACATTACCGAGCAAGAGAAACTTGTTTGGATGTTAAAAGCTTACTTAAATTAAGCCTTTTGCGGATAGATAAAAGCCCTCGTTAGAGGGCTCAAGTAGGGATAAATCGTTAAATAATAAGCGATTCAATTTGTATACTACCCTTTAACTAAATAACAACAACGCCACTGTTACCAGTGGCGTTTTTTTAGGTTTAAACGGCAAGCGTGTACGTAACCACTTATTCATAAATAACAAAAAGCCTCACAATAGTGAGGCTCAGATTGATTATAAAGCTAACTAAAACTTACTTCTAAAACCAATATAGTAGGTTTGTCCTATTGGATCATATGTCCCTGCACTGGTTTCAGTTCCGGTGCTTGAACCACTTACACCAGAAATAATACGCGGCGGCTCTTTATCAAATAAATTGTTTGCCCCCATATATAATTCTAGGGAATCATTTATATGATAGCTTGCTTGTATATCATGATATGTAACCGAGCCAACACCCACTGATCCTGCTGGGATATTATCGAAGCCATTTAAAAATTGGTCGTCAAAATCAGCAGCTCCGGTATAAGTCATGCTCCAGTTAAAATCAAAATCATTAATTTTATAACCCAAATTCCAGTTTGCTTTATGCTCTGATGCGCCAACTTCACCAGCAAACGTATCTTTATCAGCGCCTGGTAATGGGATTGAATAGCCATCGATTAAATATGTATACGCTAATCGAGTACGGAACGAGCCAGGCCCAATATCAGTCGCGTAAGTTAGTGTTAAATCAACACCTTCAGTACCTAAACCACCACTATTTGATACGCCACTATCAATAAACTCTAATGAACCAGCACTGTTATTACCCGCCGCAGAACTACGACGTGTAATAAAGTTACAGAAACTTTCATCGCCGCCATAGCATTGTGAAAGAATAAACTGACGTGGTGTAGCTACTATTGCATCATCGATTTCGATATCAAAATAGTCAATAGTAATATCCAGACCAGAAATTAAGTCCTCAGGAGTAAACACAACACCCACTGTAACAGAATTACCAACCTCTTCTTTTAATTCTGGATTACCACGGTTAAAGCCACTAATACCTTGAAGGTCAGATTGGTTAAGTGTAAATACCCCATTTTGCGCTATATTATTTGCTACACCTGCATCAGCTCGACATGCGGCTTCGGCAGCACCACCACCGCTCCCCCCAACTCCTACACATGGATCAGTTAAACCACTAGGAAATGTTTGTGAAGGCGGCGAAAACAATTCATTAATGTTTGGAGCCCGTGTTGAACGAGCTCGTGTGGCACGTACACGAAGACCATCAATAACAGCCCAATCAAGTCCCACGTTCCAACTTTCTGTATTACCGACAGTTGAATAGTCAGAAAGTCGAATAGCTGCATTCATGGTTACTGTTTCAAGTAATGGTATATTTGCTTCCAGGTAATACTCTGTAACATCAAATGCTCCTTCTGTAGCTGGAATTGCATTGCCCGCATTTAACCCAGCCTGCTGAAGCGCATCAAACTCACTACGTGAAAATTCTTCGCGGTATTCAAAACCCGCTGCAATTCCTACCATGCCTGCTGGTAATTCATATAAATCACCAGTGATATTTCCCCCTATAATTTCTTGTTCGACTGAAGTTGATAGCATGCTTGGTGCGCGTACAAAATCAATCGCGCTTTGCGACAATGAATTAAAACCAAAAATATTTACCGGGGCGCAATTAAAGCCCCGCGCAGTGGCATCGATACAAATTGCCTCATTGGTAATACCATCTCCATCCAAATCAAAACGATCATTAACCGCCTCTAAACCTCGGCGAAAACTTTGCACATTAACTAAGCCACTTGATACTTGCGACTCTTTTGTTTTTCCGTAAACATAATAGGTATCGTAAAACCAGCTATCGTTAATTTCACCTTCAAAACCGATTGCTAACCTAAATGTATCTCGCTCAGCTTTTGCCCCACGATTGCCAATATCACTTAGGCGCTTAGCAAAGAAAATATCTTTAAAGCCATCACCGTCGGTGTCTGTTGCTGCGTTATAAATATCATCTGGCACATAGGCATTGCGTAATACTTCATCTTGAACTAAAAATTCAATAGGCACTCTACCATTGGCATAAATATCATCTGAAGCAAATGGGAATGGTTCTAGCTCTGAGTTAGTTGTGCTTGACGCATAAGTTCCTTCAAAAAAGAAGCTATGCTTATCTGATAACTCATAGCTGCCATTGGAGGCAAATAAATAACGCTCTGTAGGAATTGCGATGGTACGTACGCCATTTCGGTTAAAACCATCAGGTCCTATGGTGTCGTTACCATTCGTGCTAAAGCCATTTTGTAAATTATTACTCGGGTCATAAGTAAAACGAGAATCTCCAGCATCAAAACGACCTTGCGGCGGGAATGATGAGAAGAACGGACGAACAGCTTCAAAAATATCACTCGCTTGGCCTGTTTCTCTATTCTCAAAGGCAATTTGAGCAATCTGATCCACGGATGAACGCTCACGATCTCGAGAAAAAACAGCACCTTGATCTGAGTAGCCTAAATGAAACATAGCATTGCCTCTACCATCATTGCTACTTAAGCCCGAAGTAAATGAAAATTGCCGAGACTGATCATCCCCCTCTTTTGACTCACCAAATTGACCTTCAAACTCAATGCCTTCAAAATCATCTTTTAGTACAAAATTAACAACACCGGCTACTGCATCAGAGCCATAAACAGATGATGCACCACCGGTCATGATTTCGACTCGTTCGATAAATTGGCTCGGAATGCTGTTTAAATCAACCGCAGAGCTTCCTGGAACACCAGACACATAGCGTCGACCATTGACTAAAACTAAGGTTCGTTCTGATCCTAAATTTCGTAAATCAACCGTCGCCACGCCTGCACTTGATGTATTAAAATTTGAATTTGTGCGACTTATTGCCGGAGAACCGAAAGCTGGGTTTTCAAGTAGTAAGTCTTGAATGTTTAATGAGCCTGAAGAGTCAATCGCAGCACTATCAACAACTTGAATAGGCGCTGAAGACATCGCTTCAGCAGAACGAATACGTGAACCAGTCACCTGGATACGCTCAACAGATTTAACATCATCTTCAGCTGCTGCAAGGTTTAAAGACAATCCTGCTAATAGCGAACCACTAAGCGCTAAGCTTAATGCTGAAAACGTAAATGTTCGATTTTGCATCTTTCTTTTTTTGTTCATATTAATTCCCCTGAATTATCGTTTTTCTAAGTAACGAAAATGTTACTAAGCGATAACACTAAGGAAATAAAAAAATTCACTCTATCGTTATTACGTCAATCGCATAGTTGGTGGTGCAACAGGCGGGTTTGATGTGATCGAGCAATAAAACACATACAACAAAATTAACATTTTAAATTTAATATGAATGAAATTAGGATAATTCAGGTCTTCTTTGTTAAATATATAATGAGAATATCAAATGTTTACTGCTTACTTTAATGCCTTAACACTCGTTAACGATGAAGAATTCAATGCTCTGCTTGATATACAGCTTGATGGCAATAGGCATTTTTATTCCCATACATCAACAACCTTAGAGCAATTAGAGAAACTTGATACAAGCCAATTTAATGTCATATTGCTGCAACTATCCGAGGCACCACAACCGACCCTACTGATCCAACTTGTTGACCTGAGTAAAAACGCTAAATTAGTTATTATTGCTGACGATCCAAAGCTCGCGACTTTAGCTTTTGAGATAGGTGCCGTCGATTTTATTACTACACATAGCACTATTTCACGGCTAAATAAGTGTTTTGAAAAACTTATCCATCTATGCCCTTTAGCAAGTGCGATGGAGCAAGCACATCAACTTACAAAACCATTACTAAATTCACACCTAATAGTTAAAGATGTTGGGAAAGTGAGACTCATTGAAATAGACGACATTATTTGGATTAATGGCGCAGGAAATTATGTCGAGCTGCATTTTTGGCAACAAGATGCCGCTGTATTACACCGTGAAACGATGAAAAATATTGAGCAACAGCTCGCCCCTGCGGGGTTTATCAGAGTTCATCGTTCAACACTGGTAAAGCAAGCTGTTATTTCTGAGCTGACAGCTACCGATAGTGGTGACTATAAGCTAAAACTAAAAAATGGCGTGCAACTCAATCTCTCAAGACGTTATAAAAATAGCTTAGCGACGATATTACAAACCGCTTAATTAAAGCCAGTTTTTTACATAAATATGCTCTGGATATTGCTGCGTATATTGTTGCAAGCTAGCGTGATACCGTACATCCATACCACTTTCACGCCAAATGTTCTCAAGCAGGCTTTGAGCTATTAAGTTTGGTTGAATATAATCAACTTGCTTATAGCCTCGCGCTTTTACACCATGAAAATACGCCTGGGCGACCTCCAAGCTATCGGCCGTTACTAATTCAAAGTCTGCTAAATTAATGACGGCATGCTCTATTGAATTAAGTGGTAACTTGGCTAGGTCATCAAACACTTCTTTAGTGAACGCAATCACACCTTCACGATTAAAGCATCCACTGATTTTAATATAAATCATTGGAGGTTCAATGGAGTATTGCCAATTACCATGCGCGCCAAACATTTTAGTACCTCATATGGTAGTTAAATTTTAGCTAAGCTAATAAAAAATGCCATTTCCAGCGCTTTTTCTTCTAAGCTTTTAAAGCGTCCAGATGCACCACCATGGCCTGCATCCATATCCGTTTTAAATACTAAAATATTATCATCTGTTTTGTATTCTCGCATTTTAGCCACCCACTTCATTGGCTCCCAGTATTGAACCTGAGAATCATGCAATCCTGTCGTGACCAATATGTTTGGGTATGCTTGTGCCTTTATATTGTCATACGGTGAGTATTTATCAATCACATTATAATAGTCAAGGTCATTTGGATTTCCCCATTCATCGTATTCGTTGGTGGTCAAAGGGATTGATTCGTCAAGCATAGTTGTCAGCACATCTAAAAATGGCACGTGGCAACCAACCCCTAAGTAAAGCTCTGGTGCTTGATTAACGACGGCTCCCATTAATAAACCACCTGCACTACCACCTGAGGCAAAAACCTTATCTTGTGCTCCATAACCTTGAGCTACCAATGCGTTAGTTGCATCAACAAAGTCATTAAAACTATTTTGCTTATGCTCTTTTTTACCTTGTTCATACCAATCTCGCCCCAGCATTTCGCTGCCACGCACATGGGCTATTGCATATACAAATCCACGATCTAGCAAACTAAGTGAAGTGCTCGAAAAGCTAGGATCTATGGTGTAACCATACGCACCATAACCATATTGAAAAAGTGGATTGGTTCCATCTTTATTAAATGTGTCTTTACGATACGCTAGAGATATGGGTACTTTTACGCCATCACGTGCTGTTATCATTAATCGTTCTGAGGCGTAATTTTCAGGATCGAAGTCACCTAAAACTTGCTGTTGTTTTAATAAGGCCTTTTTACCGTTATTTAAATCGACTTCATACAGCGAACCCGGTGTTGTCAGGCTTGAATAATAAATACGTGCCACGTGCGAATCATGCTCTGGGTTCATTGCTATAGCGGCATAGTAACAAGGGTCATCAAATTCTAACGTCATTCGTTGCTGTTGTTTATTAATAACAATAAAACGCGTTTGTCCTTGCTCGCGCTCAGTCAGCACTAAAAAATCGTTAAATATTTCAACACCTTCTAAAAGTACCTCTGCACGATGGGGCGTGTGCTCAAGCCACTGCATCTTATCCGCAATAGTGGTGGCGGTTGCCGTCATTAAACGAAAGTTTTTTGCCTGCCAATTAGTAACAATATAAAATGTGTCATCAAGTTTATCGATATCAAATTCATGACTTTCTTCACGCGGCATCAACTGAGCAAATTCGCCCCAAGGCTGATTAGCATCTAACACCCACATATCATTAGTTTCAGTGGTCGCTAAATCAATAATAATTAAGCTTTCATCGCGGCTTTTACCTAACCCCATAAAAAAGCTGCGATCTTGTTCTTCATACACTAATACGTCGTCAGATTGTGGTGTACCTAATACATGGCGATAAACCTGATACCCCAACAGGGTTTTAAGATCTTTTTTAACATAAAAAACAGTTTTATTGTCGTTCGCCCAAACAACTTGGCCTTCGGTGTTTTCTAATACATCCTCAAGCAAACCATCGCTATCAATTTTTTTAAATTTAACCACATAAATACGACGACCATCGGTATCTTCAGAGTAAGCAAGTAGTTGTTCATTTGGGCTAATCGCCACCTCGCCTAACTCGTAAAATTCAAAACCTTCAGCAAGTAGGTTTACATCTAATAGCAATTGTTTATCTGCCGTAGTCATTGAACGACTACGGTAATGGCGAGAGTATTCGTCATCGCCACGTACTTCACTGTGGTACCAATACTCGCCATCTTTTACCGGGTAGGTATTGTCATCTTTAACAATTCGCCCTTTTAGCTCCTCAAACAATTGTGTTTGAAAAGGCTTAATTTTTGCGAGTTGCTGATCGCAATAATTATTTTCGGCTTCTAAATGTTTAAGTATCGCAGGCTCAGAGCGATCATCATCACGCATCCAATAGTAATCATCAATTCGTGTTTTTTGATGTGTTGTTAAAGTATGCGGCTGCTTATGTGCAACCGGCGCATTTGAAAGTACAGACAACGATAAGTTTGATTGAGCCACAGAAAAACCAATAAAAAATTTTGAGAATCTGAGTCTACCATAATTTTTAAATGCGCATAAAAAAGCCCACTCAATGAGTGGGCCAAAAAATGCCAAATAGCATTAGGGGGAAACTTGCTGCCAAGCTAAATTCCAACTTTGGCCAACACCAGGCTCATAAAGTGGGTTATTTTCTTCTTTAACTTTGCAAAATTGACTGAAAGGCCAAGGCTTACATTTATAAATTAAACCTGTTTTTGGCTGTAATACTTTAACGCCGGCATTATAGTCATTACTTTTTTCTGGGTAAACATAATCATATGCTGGTTTGTCTGTTTTTATGTCATCGCACTTTGCAATGCAATGAAACGTTATTTCAGCACGTTCAATTCCACACCCCTCAAGGGCGTAAATTTGATTTGACCGATAGGCAACGATTAGCCCTTGTTCGGTCATTTTACCTGCTTCAACTAGCGGTATATGTGTATTAATGTATTCGGCAATAAAACGCGGCCAACTGTGTGGCTCACCCTGCTCAGCGCTGGTGATTTGGTAGTTAAATGATAAACCGACTAGCTCTCCTTGCATGTCAAAAAAGGTTACCGTCACCCTATCACCCACAAATAATTGGGTATGGTGATTTAAGCAACCAATTGGCATCCATTTTCCGCAAGCCAATGACGTATGCATAAACAAAGCAACACCTTAAGAATCACTAATAGGTACTATCCATCATTTGACGGATAAAATAAATACTTTTTTATTACTTTTAGGACAAATGGCACACAGTGAGGGTGTAATAACGCCGTGCGACGGCCCCGCTATCTTAGTTTTAGCACGCTAAAACCTTAGACCGGAAACTTTGCGTCCTAACCTTTCGATTAGTTTGCCAATACAGGTGGATTATAAAGTGAGCTGCAGCACAAATCAAACAAAAGAATGTAATCGAAATAAAAAACCAACCCTTAACACCTACAAAAATTAAAAACCGACTGTTAAAGGTGGTCTGAGTATCGATTTAAAAAGCAAAAAGCCAGTGCGTAATGCACTGGCTTTTATAACTCATTAGATTTGAGTTGTTTTTCTTTAGGCAAGTTGTTTCCTACGTGAAAATAGGCCTTTTATTTTTCTAAATAGGCCTCTAAATACGCCACCTACGTCACTCATTATAATGTACAAACACGGTACTAATAAGAGTGTAATCAGGGTTGCAAACATAACAGCAAAACCAAGAGCAACCGCCATTGGTATTACGAATTTAGCCTGTAAACTGGTTTCAAACATAATCGGTAATACACCAGCAAACGTAGTAATTGAAGTAAGTAAAATAGGCCTAAAGCGCGCACAACCCGCTTCAATTACAGCATCTTTAATACTCACTCCAGCACGACGCGCTTGGTTTACAAAGTCAGTCATAACCAATGAATCATTGATCACAACACCTGCGGCAGCAATTAAGCCAAAACCTGACATTAAGCTAATATCTAAACCAAACCAGTAATGACCCCAAATTGCTCCCGTTAAACTAAACGGAATAACCGACATTACGATAAGAGGCTGTGCGTAACTTTTTAGTGGAACCGCTAACAAAATATAAACTAAAAACATGCCTCCAATAAAGAACATGATCTGCTCATTAGCTTGTGCTTGTTGTTCTTCTATGGCACCACCTAGCTCAGACTTAACACTTGGGTATTCTTCTTTAAGCTGCGGTAGTAGGTTTTCTTTCACTTGCTTAACCACTTCGTTTGGCTCTATCACTTCTTCGTCGATGCTGCCATATATGTATACTGTACGGTAACCACCTTCTCGGCGAATATAGCTGATACCTGGCTTTTCTGTAAGCTCAACCACATCACCAAGTAATACTTCTCGGCCTTGCGGAGTTGTGATCACTGCATGCTTAAGCGATGAAAAAGCTTCACGAGTGAGTTTTGGGTAACGCACCATTACACGTACTTCTTCACCACCGCGAATAACACGCTGCGCTTCACCACCATAAAAACTCGCCCCAACTTGATTAGCAATCGATGCTAAATCCAAGCCTAAATCATAGGCAACTGGCTTTAAGCTCATTTGCACTTCTTTGCTCGCAGGGTCAATGGTTGAGCTGATATCAAACAATCCCTCTTGTTGTTGCAATAATTGAATAAAGCGACGCCCAGCTTCATTAAGAGTGTTGATATCAGAACCAAATAATAGATAACCAAACTCACCATCACCACCGCCACCATTAACGTCATCTTGGATTGTGAGTGATTTTACACCGGCAATATTTGGCATAGCATCACGCCAGCGACGTGAAAGCTCAAACGCATTGTATGGGCGTAAATCTTCTTCAACCAACGGTGCAAGTAACTGGGCTTCAGTACGACCTTGATTAAATACTAATACGTCACGAACAATCTTTTGGCCAAACTCACGCTCAGTTTGTTTATCAACTTCAAGTACCATGGCTTCGATTTCACGAATAGCAGTAATCGTTTGAATATCAGAAGCGTTATCGTTCATCTCTAGGTTAATTTGTGGAAAATCGTGCGGTACTTTTGGTGTAGGAACCATGCGTACTTGGTTTGATGAAATTAATCCAAAGGTAAAAATTAACATCCCGATAAAACCAAACAGTACCACCCAACGCCACTCAACACAGCGCACAACAAAGCGCTTATAAGGGCCATTTACAAAACCAAAAAAGCGATTATTAAAACGCGCTCGCCAACCATTCGGATCGATAGGCGGAAAGTTCGTGTGTGCAATATGCGCTGGCAATATTAGCTTTGATTCGATCAAACTAAATATTAAACATAAAATCACAATGACGGCGATACCATAAAAGAAAGCACTCTCAGGACCACTTGATAACGTAAACGGGGCAAATACTGCAATGGTTGTTAAAACGCCAAAAGTTGCAGGGGTCGCCACACGTTTTGCGCCGTTGACTACATTAACTACACCACCACCTTTTTTCTCTATTTCAGTGTAGGCACTTTCACCGATGACAATGGCGTCGTCCACCACAATCCCTAGCACCATTATAAAGGCAAAGAGTGAAATAATATTTATGGTCACACCAAATAATGGCATCATCATCATCGCGCCAAGGAAGCAAACTGGCAAACCAATCATTACCCATAACGCCAATTTAAAGCGCAAAAATATTGATAACATAATCGCGACCAATACCGCTCCTTGCAATAAATTGGATAGCATCATGTCTAGGCGGGCATTTAGGTAGTAGGTCATATCCATTAACGGTTCTAGTCGAACACCTAATGGAAGATTTTTATTTTTTTGATCAATATACGCTTTTACAGACTCTGCAACTGGGATCATATTTTGATCTTCGGTTGCCTTTACTGATAAGTAAACTGCATTTTCACCGTTAAACTTAAAGTAACGTTCGCCTTCAGTAAATTGGTCTTTTATTACTGCAATATCTTGCAGTAATACTTTAGCACCATTTTCACCTATTTTAACGGGGATCTGACGGAACTCTTCACCTGAATAAAATTGGTTTTCAACTCGTACTGAAATAACACCCGAGTCTGTTTTTAACTGCCCAGCTGAAAAATTAGCTGAATAACGACGTATCGCACCTGCGACGTCAGTTAACGTTAAATTATACTGGCGCAATGTGTCAGGTTCGATTTCAATCGCAATTTCATCAAGCGGTACATCATTAACAACCAACGACACATTTGATAACTGCAGTAATTCGCTTTCAATACGATTGGCAATCGGCTTAAGCTCGCTCAATGGTAAGTCAGCAACTAAAGTCATACCAATCACATCTTGGCGGAATTCTATTTGACTTATGGTGACCGGTTCCATTCCTGCAGGAAAAGTTGCAATACCATCTACGCGCAACTTAACTTTATCAAGCACTTCACTTAATTCAGCATCAGTATTTATTTCTAATTGCGCGCTACCGCCATTACGAAATGAGCGATAGACACCTTTTTTGATTTCGGTAATATCCTTTAAAGACTCTTCAATCTTAATTAAGATACTTTCTTCCATTTCCTGAGGTGACGCCCCCGGGTAATTAGCATTAATAGAAATATAATTGATTTCAACGTTTGGGAACATCTGGCGTTGCATCGTAAAAAAGCTTATAACACCCATCAAAATGATAAAAAACATCATTAAATTTGCGGCAACGGAGTTATTCGCAAAGTAGGCAATTATACCTGTTTGCTTCTCTTTGCTTACAGGATCAACACTTGGTTGATCTGAGCTGGGTAATTCAGTGTTATTCATAACGCAGTCACCCTTTTATAATTTTTCTGTGGCTGCACTATCTAGCGCATCACTTTTTTTAACGTCTGGAACACCCGCAACTTTTACTGCCATACCCTTTTGTGGGTACTCAGGTAAAGTAACAACAAGTTGATCATCCGCTTCTAATCCATCGCTGATATAAAAGTATTCACCCTCTTCGCGAATTACTTTCACTGTACGTGACTCTAATTGCTGCTCTTCATTTACAATCCATACAGTTTGATTATTAACCAGCTCTTGCGGTAAACGATAAATATTCTGCAACATCGTCCCTGCAAAATTTACTTGTACATAACTGCCAAATTTAATTGCTGGTTGTTTATTTGTAAGGCCATATGGGTCATCAATACGCACCACTAAACTACTCATACGCGTTGCGTTATCAATCACACCAAGATCTCGATCTATTACTGCTTGGCGAGTAAAACCATGTAAACCTGTTTTAATCACTGTTGCTGTAATACCTTTTACGCGCTCAGGTAAAAATACATTATCAAAACCAGCGATAGGAATGATGATTTCTGCTTGTTCGATATTATTTAATTCTCCAATTTGAGAACCCATATTAATATATTGACCAACACCAATATCACGGCTAACAATAAGTGCGTCATAAGGGGCTGTTACATCACAATTATCTAAATCACGTTCCGCTCGCTTTAAACGAGCTTGAGCTGATTTAACAGATGCTTGGGCACTTAATACTTGTGGTTCACGTAAAAATAATGCGGTACGCACTTTACCAGGGAAACGCTTTGCTTCATCGCCAGCAACCTGAGCTTGCGCCTGCTCTTCAATTAGTTTCGATTGCGCTTGGGCCAGCTCTGCTTCAGCCTGTAATAAGGCTGCTTCGTAGTTATCTTTTTCGATACTAAACAATGTTTCACCGCGGGCAACTATGCCACCTGCAACAAAGTTTGGATGCCAACTCACCACTTCACCCGACACTTGTGCAGAAAGGCGTGTGCTTTCAAGTGGCTTAACTTCGCCATAGCTATTAATAACCACTTGGTGATTGTTAGCCGAGACAGGCTCAACTTTTACAGTGGGTCGTGTATCTACGATTTCTTTCTTATCTGGCTCTTGTGCGATTGCATTTATTCCCACAAAGCCGACAATACCTATGCCTAGTGCGACAAAAGGAAGTATCCATTTCAATATACCTGTACGCATTATTATTATTCCCCTTAAAATTTCACTGACAGTATAATAACAGAGCTAAATGAAACATTAACGTGACATTTGTAAGCAACTGTTACAATTTATGTACCAAAACAGGAACGCTTATATTTTACTCTGTTTATCTTTTAGAAATCATTTTTTGAACATTTTGTTACAATAAAATAAACATTAAAATCAACACATTACATTGAACGCAACAGCATTCATCGCGGTTCTCTTTTTTCATTAATTTTATTCGGTACTATTACCTAAATTTTTTACAAGCTGTAATGAAATATAAAAATGAAATTAACTACACTCACATTAGCACTGAGCTTAGCATTAGCAACCAGCGGCCACACATTAGCTGCCGATAAAAAAGATGACAAAAAAAGTAAAACTATTGCTGAATTAATTAAAAACAAAACTGAATTCGCTGGTATTTTTAGCTTATACCAAGACGAAAAAACTGGCGATCACTTAATGGTGATTAACGAGTCGCAACTTGATACGCCATTTGTGTATTTCGCACATACTGTTGATGGCGTGACTGATGCTGGACATTTTCGCGGCGCATACCGTGAAACCAAGCTAATTGAATTTAGAAAGTACTTTGACCGTATTGATATTATTAGTAAAACACCGCGCTACCAGTTTGATGAAAACAGCGCAATTGCAAAAGCAGCCGATGCCAATATCAGTGAAGCGGTACTCGCTAGTATTAAAATTGAAAAACAAGAAGAAGGCAAAATCGCTTTTAATGTAGATAAGCTTTTTCTAAGCGAAGCGCTACATAAAGTATCGCCATGGCCAAACCCAAACGACAAAAACGCTAAAAAACGTTTTAAAGTCGGCAAATTAAGTGATAAAAAATCGCGCATTATAAAACAACGCCCTTATGCTAATAACTTAGATGTTGTTGTAGATTATGTATTTGAAAATGCTAACCCAAGTGTTCGTGGCTCAAGCGCCGTTAGCGACCCTCGCAATGTATCTGTAAAAGTACAACATTCATTTGTAGCTTTACCTGACAATAACTATCAACCGCGTATTGATGATGCTCGCATTGGTTACTTTACTAACCAATTTGATCAAATGACTTCGCCAGATTGGGCACCGTATAAAGATGTGATAAAACGCTGGGATTTACAGAAAAAAGATCCAAGCGCCGCATTATCAGAGCCAGTAAAACCGATCACATGGTGGATTGAAAATACCACACCAGTTGAATGGCGTGACACCATTGCAAAGGCAACGCTTGCATGGAATACATCGTTTGAAAAAGCGGGAATTAAAAATGCCATCGTAGTAAAAATACAACCAGATGATGCTGATTGGGATGCGGGCGATATAAATTATAACGTACTACGTTGGACTTCATCACCTAAGCCTCCATTTGGTGGTTACGGCCCTGCACTTGCAAACCCGTTAACCGGCGAAATCCTCGGCTCAGACATCATGCTTGAGTTTGTGTTTATGAAAAACCGCTGGATTTACGACACGCTCTTTACTCAAGGCACTATGAACCACAGTAATGAACATGCAAATACCGGTGAACTAAACTGCTCTCTTGGTCATGAAATTCAACAAAATATGATGCTTGCAAATAGCCTATCAACAGGTGCCAGCATTGAAGATAAAGAAATTTTGCGCCAGGGTCTTACACAGTTAGTTTTACATGAAGTCGGCCACACACTGGGCCTTAACCACAACATGAAGTCATCTATATTGTGGAATGAAAAAGACGTACATGACAAAACAAAAACGCAAGGGATCGTGACGGGTTCTGTTATGGATTATGCCCCAGCTAATATCGCACCAATTGGCATGACACAAGGTGACATTTTCCAAACTAAGCCTGGTCCTTACGATGATTGGGCCATAGAATTTGGTTACAGCCAAGCTAAACCAGACAATACTGCTGAACAACAACGTCTAGAAGCCATCTTAGCCCGCTCAACAGAACACAAACTTGCCTTTGGTAATGATGCTGATGATATGCGTGCGCCAGGTCGCCATATTGACCCACGCGTTATGATTGGTGATATGTCGTCTAATCCTGCAGCATATGGCGCAGACAGAATGGCACTAATCAATAAGCTGTTTACTGAACTTAAAGATAAAGCCCGTATTGAAGGTGAATCGCATCAACAACTGCTAATCTCGGCAAACAGCTTGTTTGGTCAATACAGAACACAAGCTAATGTGATTTCTCGTCAAATTGGTGGTGTGTATGTAGAGCGTGCTGTAGTAGGTGGGAATGAGGCGGTTGCACCTTATACACCAGTGCCACTTGAACGCCAACAGCAAGCGATGCAAATTTTAGCTAAAAACGTATTTGCACCGGACGTGCTAACTAGCATGAAGCCACTTTATAGCTACATGCAACAGCAGCGTCGTGGTTTTAATCATTACGGTAAAAATGAAGATCCTAAACCGCATAAAATGATTTTAGGCATGCAAAAATCAGTGTTATCGCAGCTGCTACACCCTGCTGTAATGCAGCGTATTTCAGACACCGCACTTTATGGTAACCAATACAGCCTTAGTCAATTTATGGAAGAGTTATCAGCCAGCATTTTTGTCGATAGTAAACGAGCGAACTCAATCAGCCACAATTTACAAATTGAATATGTAAATCAGCTAATTGCTATTGCCGGACTGGGCAAGACAAGCAAGCACGATAACCTAGCTAAAACAGCCGCACTTTATCAACTAACCCAAATTGCTGATCTCAGCACTGCGTGGGGAGCAGATACGGCAACTAAAGCACATAAAAAGTATATAGACCGCTTAATTAGTAAAGCACTAGAAGCATAAGTCGTTAGACCGTACTTTTATTATATGATCGTCTTGATCAATATAATAAAGTACGGTCTTTTTATAACACCAAATTATTGATATTTATGCGTAAATTAACCTAACAACATTACTTTCACTTACGCGCCAGTAAATACTCGGTAATTAAATGACAGGAATAGTTATGACTGGTTTGTCTCGGTTCCCCCAAACTTGGTTGCAAAAAAATAAAATTCATTTTAGCCTCGCCCCCTTAGCACTCGCCTGCTCTATTAGCCTTTTTTCTCAACACACTAGCGCAATGGAAGTTGACGGCCAATTAAATGAAGTGCAGTGGCAAACAGCGCACACATTAGTATTAGATAAAACAATTAGACCTTTTAGTCTTGCGGCTGCGCCAGTTGCCTCTGAAGTGAAATACTTTACGAGTGAAGAAGGCATTCACGTTGCAGTCATTGCTCAGCAACCTAAAACACAGCAAACAGCCATGCGTACAGCCCGCGATAGCAATCTTGAAAGTGACTATATTGAACTCATCATTGATTTTGACAACAGTAAAAATACCGCTTATGGCTTTATTCTTGGCAACGGCGGCTCAATGCGTGATGGCATTTGGCAAAACAATAATAGCTTTAAAAGCGACTGGGACGGTACGTGGTTTGGTAAAACCACACAAACTGATAACAGCTGGACTGCTGAATATTTAATCCCTTGGTCAGTTGCCCCCATGGCACAAGCAAGCAGCGCACAACGTCAGCTTGGCCTTTTTGTCCGTCGTCACGACGTCAAATCTGACAGTAGCTACAGCCAAGTGCCTACATCTCGTGAGCAACCTGATTTTATCCGCGAGTTTGGTACTGTTAGCGTTGATAATTTTGCCAGTTCATCACTGGAAATATTCGGCTCCGCAATGTATCAACGAGATATGTTGAACAGCAAAAATAGCAGCAATCTGAGTCTTGATATATTTTGGCGACCAGATGCGAGCCAGCAATTAAGCGTGGCGCTAAACCCTGATTTTGGCCAAGTTGAATCTGATAACCTCGTCGTTAACTTTTCACCATTTGAAACATTCTTTGCCGAACGTCGCTCTTTCTTCACTGAAAACCAGTCACTGTTCGACTTGCAAGGTAATGCAGGGTTGCGATTAGTGCATACACGGCGCATTGGTGTTGATGGCGATATTGATGCTGCAGTAAAATACACCCGCAATGGTCAAAACATAGATTTTGGCGCCATGATGGTTATCGAAGACGATACTCACAGCGGTTTAGACGCAAGTCGTTTTGCTACAGCCAGAGGTCAATATAAGTTCACAAAAGCACAAGTTGGTTATTTAGCCACTTACGCAGATAGAGCCAGCGAAGGGCGAGAAGCGCAAGTACATACTATTGATTTTAGAACAGATGTCAGTGACAGCATACAAATACAGGGTCAGTTCAGCGGCAGTTTTATTGATAATAAACACACACAAGAGCCTGACACACAAGGCCAAGGCGCATGGTTTAATGTGGTGCATAAATTTAATGATAACTGGCAGCAACGACTTAATTTAACGCGCTACACTGATGATTATGACGTTAACGATCTAGGCTTTTTATCGCGCAATGATTTACAGCGTATTTACTACTCTAATGAGCGTTATTTTACAGACTTTAGTGCCGATGATTCATTAAAGCAGCGCCGTGTTGAACTTGCTGCGCGAGTTGATTACAACAGCCAAGGCGATCATCTAAAAAGCTTTATATTTCTCAGCGGTAATGAAGAATACAAAGATACCTCATTTTTGTTTTGGCGCGCTGAATATATCACCTCAGGTAAAGATGACCGTACTAGTCGTGGCAATGGTATATTCAATACCGAGTCAGGTTACGAATTTTTTACTGAATATAACTTTGGTAATCAAAACAAGTTTCGCCACCATATTGGTTTAGGGTATGAAGACACTTTTTCTGACGGCCAAGCCACCAGCTTACATTACCATCCCAGTTATTACTTCACTGATAATTATCGTATATCGTGGAGCTTGTGGGCTGAACAGGAAAAAGACAGTTTACTGTGGATAGATAATCAACTGGCTCGCTATAACTTTAAAGAGCTTAATAACAGCATTGATTTTGATGCCACTATTGATGATAAACAAGAACTAAGAGTACGCTTTCAGTGGATCAGTGCCACAGGTACAGATGGCCAAGCACAGCGTATTAATAGTAACGGCGACTTATACGCTAGCAATGCGGTAGCCAATGACTTCTCGCGCTCTACCACTCGCCTGCAAATTCGCTATCGTTATGAACTGTCGCCACTATCAAATATATTTTTAGTCTACAGCCGAGGCGGACGTTCGGTGAATGACTTAAATCAGGCTAACTTGGAGTTATTTAGTGAAGGTTGGGGAGAGCGCACTGGCGATAATTTTGTCGCAAAAATCCGCTACCGCTTTTAAGCCTACTTAACTGACACTCTGATTACTCACCCCAAGCCTGTTAACTAAGCCTGGGGTGAGTAACGCGTATTCAAAACCGAACACAGCCGTGTTCGATATCGAACACACATCTACTAAAAAACACCACAAAAACAACCAAGCCATTGAAATATAAATAAATTTAATTTTGGCATCAAACTTTCATTAACTACAGTATCAACCAAGATGATGAGTAGATCATGAATATCAATATTGACCAAAAAACAAAACCGAACACATTAAAAGTTGTGCTAATTATTGCAGCGCTTGTGGCTGTCACATGTATCGGTTATTTCACTATTAAACCGACCACACCACAGCTTAGCGCTAACACGCTCAATGTAGTTACTGTACAGCAAGGCGATATTGATATTATGACGCCAGTGTATGGTCAATACGCATCGCGCTATGAGCGCCTGATCAGCGCACCAGCAACAGGGCAAGTGGGTGAGATTTATTTACGAGCAGGTGCTGATGTAGAAGCAACAACTATTATCGCGAAGTTAGTTAATCCTGATTTACAACAGCAATTGTTTGAATCACAGGCCAAACTTGAGCGTATGCATTCTGAATTTGCCTCATTTAAATTTCAAAAACAAAACGAGCAATTAACCTTCCAAGCCGAATTGGCTGATATTGATAGTCAGATACAAGGGGCTAAGTTAGATGTTGACGTAAACCAGCGCCTATCGGATCAAGGTATTGCTGCCAAAATTGATTTAGAGCGTGCCATTCTTAAACACAATCAACTTAAGAAACGCCTAGAATTTGCAAATTACCGCTTTGAAAAACAAAAAGAAATGCACAAGTTAGAACTTGAGCAACAGAAAATTCTATTAACACAGCAACAAAAACAAGTCGATTTAGTCAGCAACAAAGTTGCGGCATTAACTATCACCGCAGGGATTGCAGGCACCCTACAACGTTTAGATATTGAACTTGGAGAGCGGGTAAACCAAGGGCAAGCAATGGCGCGCGTTGGTTCAAAAACACAATTAATGGCAAGACTGAATATCCCACAACGTATTGCTGAGCGTATCCAACTTGGTGCTACGGTTGAATTAAAGCATCCCAATGGCACGCTAAAAGGCACAGTTAAACAGCTGGCATCTGTAGTCGAAAATGGCTTTATTGTAGCCGAAGTACATCTGAGCGAACCATTACCTTCAAACCTACGCCCAGCACAACCAGTCAATGCATTGGTATTCGTTGAGCGCAAAGAGAATGCATTATATGTGAGCCAGCAACCCGGTTTAAAACCACTTGGCGCACAACGACTATACAAACAAATTCCCAACCAACCACAACTACAACAACAGCAAATCACCTTTGGCGAATTAACAGGCTCTGAGCTGTTAATTACCACCGGGGCTATTGCGGGTGAAAAAATTATCACAAATGATTTAAGCCAATGGCATACTTACACCCACTTGGCCCTAGACACTTCAAAACTTTAAGGAAAACCTCATGACAGCACTCGTAACAATTAACAATATCAATAAAGTGTACAGTAAAGGCCAAGTAAAAACACATGCCCTACAAGATGTATCTTTAACTATCAATAAAGGTGAATTCATCGCTATCTCAGGGGCTTCAGGTTGTGGAAAGTCAACCTTGCTCAGTATTTTAGGCCTGCTAGATACGCCAACTGATGGCCATTATCAATTAGCCAATATTGATACACATAGCCTTAAAGTTGATCAACGCTCTAGCGTACGTAACAAGCATATTGGCTATGTATTTCAGTCATTCAATTTAATTGATAGCCTAACTGTATTTGAAAACGTGGCATTGCCATTGGAGCACCGCGGCACATCTAGCAAAGAAATAAAAACCGCAGTGGAGAAACAGCTAGCGGCGGTAAACATGAGTGCACGCTTAGATCATAAACCAAACCAGTTATCTGGCGGACAACAGCAGCGCGTTGCAATCGCTCGCGCATTAGTAGGCAACCCTGACTTACTGCTAGTAGATGAACCAACCGGTAACTTAGATAGCCAAAACGGCGATGCTGTAATGCAACTGTTACTTGATTTAAACAAGCAAGGTGCCACCGTTGTTATGGTGACGCATGATGAACGTTACAGCCAAATGGCACAGCGTCAAATCCGTTTATTTGATGGTAAAGTATTGGTTGAACATCAGGAGGCCGTTGCATGAGTTTTTATCTACGCGCATTACGTCACGGTGTTTTACGGCTATTTACATTGCCACGCTTGTCACTGCCAATTCTACTTACGTTAAGTTTAACGTTGGCAGCGGTGCTTGCTGTTGTCGCCATGAGTAGCCATCTTATTTTTAAACCTTTACCTGATATAAAAGACGAAAACAGCCTGTATGTCATTAACCGTACCATGGCGGTTTCACAAGACATGCGTGTTTCTATGTTTACTGCTAAGCGCTTGGCACTATTAGCTGAGCAATACAAAGGATACGGCCAGTTTGCTGCATACCAAGCTGACGAAAGTGCGGTAAAAGTGCATGAAACGAATTACCCAGTGTCACGTTTTGATGCCAGTAATAACTTTATGACCATGGTCGGAGGAACCCTGCTACTAGGTGAACAACCAAACAAAGTAAATACTCAAAACTCTGTGTGGATCTCTGAGAGTTTATGGCAAAGCGCATTTCAAAAAAACGTAAATGCAATAGGTCAAACATTACAAATAGACGCCACATCGGTGCAAATTCGCGGAGTGGTCAGTGACTTTTCATCGTTTAATTCCGATAACGATGAAAAATATACTCAACAAGTTTGGCGTTATTATGATTTAGCCGAAAAAGCAGCAATGCCTACACAAATGACGATAGATGGCAGCCTGCAGCCCCTATTTCGCCAAACCGAACGTGCATTTACGGCCGATGACATGGAGAGTTTTTGGCAGCAGTATTATCTTGACCAAGGTGAACAGCTTGGCCCTATGAAACAAATGTTTGAGAGCATGGCTCCAGAAAGCACGGCAACCTTATATCGCGATAACCTGATGGAAGATCAGCAAACCATGCTGTTGTTTTTATTAGCAACTGTGGTCATCTTACTCGTAATGGCAAGCCTCAACCTACTAAACCTATTTATTGCCCATTACCAACAACGCGAACAAGAATTTGCCACACAGTTATGTATGGGCGCATCACGCAACAAATTATTAGTAATGAGCTTTTTAGAAAACCTGAGCACCTTTTTACTCGCCGCAGTATTAGGTTTGTTAGGTGCCGCTTGGCTGATTAGGCTATTACCTATCATCAGCGGTGGTAATATCGCGATGCTTGAACTAGTGCAAATTGATGCAATAACTATTGCTGTTGCGGTTGCAATTGTGCTGACGATAAATTTATTTTTTGCATTTTTATCAACCCGTCAGTTTGATCAAACACAACTAATTAGCAACCTTAATAACGGTAATAAGGGTGTCAATGCAGGTAAAGTGACCCGTCTTAGTCAAGTGTTATTTATTGCACAGTTAAGCTCCGCTGCGGTTATTTTAACGGGCACCGCTATGCTGGCAAATACCGCCTACGATAAGCTAAATATTCACTTAGGTTTTGAGCCAGGAAATACACTAATAGCCAATGTACGTCTACAAAGTAACGATGATCCGATTTTAGACAGTGCTGAAATTGAGGAAAAAGTAGCGCAAGTCGCACAAGATCCTGAGGCCGCAGAGCAAAAAACTAAGCAACGCTATCAGGGGGCGCTCGAAATAAAAAATCAACTTGAGCAAGCAATCCTCCAAGTGCAGCCAAATATCACCCCACTACAAAGCCAAGGCGAACCCTTTAGTTTTAATACCGTCATAAATATGACTGAGGATGAGCAAACACAAGAGCGCTTTACCTATATGACGATTAATATTGCGTCTGATTATTTACAGACCTATAAGCTCAATTTGCTAGCAGGGCAGAATATGACTCAAACGCAGTATCTAAATTTAGAGCCTGTGGCATTGATCAACGAAACCTTTGCCAAGCAATTGTCCACAGATGGCACGATTGAATCGGTAATAGGTAAAAAAGTTTCTAATCGTCAAGTTATTGGAGTAATCGCAGACAATTACACCATGATGGCAAAAGATCAGGGCTATCCAACTATGCTTTACAGTTATTCGCACGATAATGCTAATTTTGGGATCAATATTGCTATGCAGCTACCACCAGGGCAGAGCTTTGACAAACATGCCATTATGCAAGCGATTCAATATGCTCACCCACAAGTGATTGAAGTAGATGCACGCACACTTGATGAGCGCTGGGCAGAACAAACAATGCCGCAGCGCGTACAGTTTTATTTTATCAGTGCGTTATCTCTATTAACTTTGCTACTTGCAGCCGTAGGTAGTAATGGTATGGCGATGAGCTTTACAGAATTAAAACGCTTTGAACTTGCAATACGCATGGCAACCGGCGCAAGCCGTATTAACCTAATGAAGCGAACATTAAAAAGCTTTAATGGCTTACTACTGAGTGCGCTAGCTATTGCTATTACCCTCGCCTGCGGTCTTTATTTAGCGCTACAAAAAGCAATTCCTATGTTGCCAGCATTTTCTTGGCAAGCACTAACAATATTCACTAGTTTATTGATTGCTATCGTCTTTATTGCCATTGTTTTGGTAGTATGGCGTATTATTAATGCTGACCCTATGCGCGCGCTTAGGGAGCAGTAAACTTTTAAGGAGATGGCAGCATACGCTGCCATTACAACCACAATGACCCCACACACTATTTTAGTTGTTGATGACGACGATGACATTCGCTTTGCCCTATCACTACTTTTAGAGCAGGCAGGCTATCGTGTGGTTGAAGCTGATGGACCAAGCCAATGCATGCAATTGCTCTGTCGGTTAACGCCTGCGCTGGTGTTACTGGACATGAACTTCACCCGTGATACTACTTCAGGAAAGGAAGGTCTTGCACTACTAGAGCAAATCACGCCATTGGATATTCCCGTTATGCTAATGACTGCATGGGCAAATATTGAACTTGCAGTAACCGGGTTACAAACTGGCGCTAAAGATTTTATTGAAAAACCATGGCGAAAAGAAAAATTACTCAGCCAAATAGCTAATCACATTAAGCCTATTACTACGCAGCCGACACAAAGTGATTGGATAGCATACTCCAGCGCGATGCAATCGCTCAATACCCTAATAACACAGCTTGCACCAACCGATGCTAACTTATTAATTTTAGGAGAAAACGGCACGGGTAAATCACAACTAGCCAAGCGTATCCACCAATTAAGCGCACGCAGTGAAGCCCCCTTTGTGAGCCTAAATATGGGTGCTGTTGCAGAGTCTTTATTTGAAAGTGAGCTATTCGGTCATCATAAAGGCGCGTTTACCGACGCTAAGCAAGACCGCACTGGTGCGTTTAGCCGCGCCAAAAATGGCACCTTATTTATGGATGAAATAGGCACTTTACCGTTTCATTTACAGCCTAAATTATTGCAAGTACTCGAAACCGGTGAATTTACACCGCTGGGCGCAAACAACAGTGAGCAGGTTAACGTACGCCTAATTGCAGCAACCAATCAAGACTTAGCCAGCGCGATTACAAACGGGCAATTTCGCCAAGATTTATATTATCGCTTAAACACCTTTGTGATCACGCTCCCAGCTCTGCGTGAACGAATAGACGATATATTGCCACTCGCCGCACATTTTATTAATCAGTTTGCTGGTAAATATAACAAGTCGCCTTGCACATTATCCCAAAGCGTTGAAGAGCTGCTATGCAACCATAGCTGGCCCGGTAATATTCGTGAGCTAAGCCATGTAATAGAACGCGCTATGTTGATTTGCACGCAGAGTGTCATCGAATTAGCCCATATAATGCTGGATAGCCAAACAAGTAAAAGCCAATTAATTCCACAACTCACACTTGAAGAGCTTGAAAAACAAAGAATCACTGACGTACTACAACAGCATAACCAACAAATAACTGCGGCGGCAAAAAGTTTAGGTATTTCACGTAATGCGCTGTACCGACGGATGGAAAAATACCAACTGGAGGGGTTTGATGAGTAACTTTAAAGTGAGCCATAAAGCCAAGGTAATTAGCACGTTCACTGGTATTTTTTGCGCTATTATTGTGCCAAGTACAGGCTGGATTTACCAATTCAGCCAAGACGTACTGCTAACTACCACTTTGGCTATTTGCCTTAGTTATCTGCTTATTATGTGTATCTACAGGCTATTTAACGCTTATTTTTCGCCTGTTGCTCAGCTGCAAGCCTACATTGATGCAAAACAGCAAGGGCAAAGTAACCTTAGCTTAGGTTACAAAGATCCAAGCTCACCATGGACGGCTCTCGGTGCACAAATTGAAACGCTATTTAACAAGCCTGCACCACAATCAACGCATTTGATCGACGGGCTATTTCAACACTGGCCCCACCCAGTAGCCCTATTTAACGAGCAAGAGCAGCTTATTTTCTTCAATCATCCGATGTATCAGCAACTTAAAACGCCGCTACTACGGGGTATGAGTATGGCTGAATGCGGTTTTACAGTTAAAGATAAACAATGTAGTCATGCTAAATTAAATCAAAATTGGCAAGTGCAACGTATTGCGCTCAATGATACAAAACAAACACTTATTACCGCCAGTTATATTGGTAATCAACTGCAAGATGCAAAACGTCAATCCCAAGCTGATTTAATTCGTATTTTATCGCATGAGTTAAATAACTCGCTGACCCCCATGGCATCTATGACAGATACACTACTAAGCACAGAAACACTAAATGAAAAACAAACAAGACAAGTATTAACGCGAGTAAAATCACGCAGTGAATCACTGCTGCAGTTTATAAAAGCCTACTCAGAATTAAGCCGCTTGCCTGCAGCAAAGCCACACTACTTTGATTTAAAAGCCTTAGCCACACTCAACGCAGCCGAGCAAAATATCCAACTTAATTTTGCGGGCGAGTCGCAATGCTTTGCTGATAAGCTACTTATTGAGCAACTGTTAATTAATGTATTTAAAAATACATTTGAGGCCACTCACAGTCCTGCATGTATAACCTTACGTTGCTTTCACCAAGCCGGTATACAAATACTGCAACTGACCGACAACGGCCCAGGCTTTGCTAATCTAGAGCACGCAATCCAGCCTTTATACACCACTAAAAAAACCGGCAACGGGCTTGGACTCGCGCTATGTAACGACATAATACAAAAGCACAACGGCCAGCTACAGTTAGCAAATACCGAACATGGCGCGCAAATCACCATTAAACTTCCACAAGGCAGCACCAAATAGCAGTTATAAATAGCAGTTATAAATAAATCGTGCCTTGCATATAGCGTACAGCCCGCCCTGTTAAAGTCACTGTATGATCACCTACATCACATTGCATATGTCCACCCCGGCTTGAAGCTTGATACGCGCTGAGTGACTTTTTACCTAATTGCTGCGCCCAGTAAGGCGCAAGACCCGTATGAATTGAGCCAGTTACAAAGTCTTCATCGCCACCACTTGCAGGCCAAAAATAACGTGAGATAAAATCATATTCTGAACTTTTAGCCGTCGCAACTACATCTAACGGATATAAGGTTTTGAGCAAACTAGAGTCTGTTTTAAGGTGAACGACATCTTCCTCATTTTCATAAATAACAAAGTAAGCCTGCTGATTTTTCAACACCTTAATTGGTTGTATAGACAAGCCATCAAACAACTCTGAAGGTATATTCTCAGCCTCACTCGGTGCTTGCTTCGGGAAGGTCATAGCAAAGCTAGCATCATCATTTTTATTGATAATTAGCTCACCTACCGCAGGTGCATGAAACGTTACTTGCTTTACATCATGCTGTTCACACAACACAAAAGCGGCGGCAAGTGTGGCATGGCCGCAAAAATCAATTTCCATTAATGGTGAAAACCAACGTATTGCAAAGCTTCCATCGGCTTGTTTGCACGTAAACGCGGTTTCAGACACATTATTCTCAGCGCCTATTTGTAGCATAAGCTCATCACTGAGCCACGCTTCAACATCGATTACCGCAGCATAGTTACCTTTAAATAATTCACTGGTGAATGCATCAATTTGATGAATCGTTAATTGCATCTGCTTTCCTAATTAATGAGGTATTTATAACTTAATGTTTAAACACGAAGAGGGCAAAATATCTTTAGGGACTGTGGTTTTATTCTCCCCTATCGCTTGCATACCAGTAACAGGTTTATCAAACCCACACAGCCAAGCAATCGGGCTTGTTGGGCTCCCCATCACAACCGCAGGACGAAATGTAAGTACCGTATTTTGTAAAGGCGCAGAAGCTTTGTTACCTAAGCTAATATGAATGGCGCCGCCATCTACGCTGATCCCAGTAACGCGATTACCAATTAAAAATTCACTCGCGGGTACGCCTGCCTGTTCATTATTTGCAGGAAATCGCCCTTGCTCTAAATAAAAAGCAGTGACGTCTTCGCGAATTGCAGCCGCCATTGCCAAGGGGTCAACCAATTCACTGCGTTGTAAGTATTTACTATATTGCGGCAATGCAATAGACGCCAAAATACCTATAATAGCCACAACGACCATTAACTCAATGAGTGTAAATCCTTTATGCCTCATACTATTTCTCCAATAATAAAAATAGGTTTGTACGCTTGTTGTAAAAACAAATAAATAACTAAAACCAAAATGGCGCTAAATAGGTAAATAAGTTTGTTGATCTGTTTTTTTGCTGCATCATTTAATAACCGTAATTTTTGCTCAACTAAATATGCAAACTCGTCGCCCAGAGCAAGGCCATGTAACTGGCAGCTTTGTAGGTGCATTATTTCAGGTAAGGTCGCCTTGTTTTTCGAGTCTTGCTCAAAAAAGCCAAAAATTGCCATCAGTATGGCGTATTGCTGCTTGATCTGCTTTGGTATGATGACACCAAACATCCCTGTAAATGGCTCTGTAGACGCTAAGTTGCAGGCATCGCGAAGTTTAAGAATAGTGATACACACAATGGTAAATAACATAGCCAACAACACAATAGCAACATACCAATACTGCGCGTATTGATTTAAAGAATGTGGCAAATTGATATTATGAGTGCCGAGTATTTCTATAAACGCGGGGATCACAAACACTTGATAAATAGCGCTAATAACAATGAAAATACCGAATAAAACCGCTAAATAGCCGAGTTTATTTTTATAATCAAATGAAGGCGATGTAATGATGCTCGGCAGCTTTGCATAGCACGTTGAAAGTTGTTTTTGCTGACTCGGATTTGGATTATCGACCAGCTGCTTAGCCAACTTTGTTGCAAGCTGGCTTTGCGGTTGACCCTGTTTATAAATATTTAAGTGCGTCGCGGAGCGTAATTGATTTTGCTCCGAGTCACTAATTTCATTTGCAGATGAATATATTCGGCATAAATAACCGAGCTGATCCCAATTCATTCTCTATCCTTGTTTCATTGAAGATAGGATAATTTGCCATACAATCAGCTGGTTTGGAATTAATTGTTGACTATTCAAACACATTTTAGATTATTGCAGGGCGCATTTTATAGTATTGAATACAGCCCAGTTGTGCGGCATTAGTAAGTAGTATCATCACAAATGTTAAGATATGCGAAGTGCTTGGTACAACCATCGCCAATTCTGCAAATAAACCACACACACCCGCTAAAAATTGCAGGCTAAAGTAACGCGCACTTAAGTTACTTATATCGCCACTGCGTAGTGTTTTATAAGTTTGTGGCATTACCCTTACCGAACTCATAATTAGCCCTACAAACGTTAACCACGTCAGCACTTTTGCAATCTCAAGCTCAGGGTTTAGTAAGAGTAAAAATGGTAAAAGTGAGAAGCCAAGCATCGCAGCTAATTGAATTCGCTCCTCTCGCTTTGCGTTATAGCGGGCAAAATAGTACAAAATCAAGCCGCTTAAACCACCAGTCACTACAAACGGTAACACCATGTAATACCGCTCAAAGTATAAATTAAAAGTAATAAAGTAGACACTTTGCGCAACACCAAATGTCATCATCAATAACGATAACCCTGACACACTGCGATTTTTACGTATTTTATTAAGTAACGGTAAAAAACTAAATACTAGAATAAATGATGATAATATCGGCAGATAATGCGCCAAAATAAACCTCGCTCGTTATTAATTGGTTAATAAGTTATCAGACTTTAAACAAAACAAATTAAAATTGTAAATCACTGTTTTTATTTGTTTTATGTAAGGCGCGGCATTGTAATGATCTTCCTCAAACAAGCAACCATTGAACAAAATAAACTCACTCGTCAACTGGCAAGTTACCATTACAGTTCCTGTTATCTCCCGCTGGTTTACTGCTGTAAATGTTAAAAAACAATAACAGCAATTGAAATAACATTGCGAATTGTTATCATGCGTCATTATTTATTGTTGTGATTACTGGGTTTATGAGAAAAACACTGTTTAAAGTTCATAGTTGGTTTGCTCTTTGTGCATTGATCCCACTGATTGTGATCAGCATTACTGGCAGCATATTAGTATTTAAAAGTGAAATAGACGGTTTGCTCATGCCTGACAGCCACTTTGTTGTGCCGTCGTCCTCTGAGCGAAAGCCAATCGATAGCTTAATTACCATTACCGAAAATGCATTCCCACGATTCGTGATCGGGAGCTGGGAAATATTTAGTGATGATACTGCTGATCGGGTTTATTTAGTTGAACGCGGAACGGGGATTTGGCATAAATTTCATTTAAATCAATATACAGGTGACATTCTCTCTCAACCGGTAGGCACTAGTCACTATTTCACTGATTGGTTTTTAGAACTACATTACACTTTTTTACTCAACGACATAAAAGCACTGCCAGGGCAAACGGGCACTGTTTTAGGATTTTTCTTCGCATTGTTTTTACTTGTACTAGGTATTACAGGGTTAATTATTTATCGTAAATTTTGGCAGCGTTTATTCTCAGTGCGCTGGCGTGCAACGTTACAAATAGTGCTGAGTGACATTCACAAAATGACAGGTGTGCTTGGCTCGCCGATTATTTTAATTTTAGCGATCACGGGGGGTTATTTTAACTGGGCTGTGTGGTATCACGAGGTGATTGAACATGCAGAAGAAGAACACTTTGTACTGACCAAAAACCTGCACAGCGATGCCATTAATTTTCAAGCTATTCTTGATGATAGTAAAAAGCAAATGCCAACGTTTAATACCACTTTTTTAGTTATGCCATTAGAGCCTGATGAAAATATTACCTTATTTGGTGAAGTTGATAGCAACAACCCATTAGCCAGTGAATACGCAAATACTGTTACTTACAACAAGTTAACCGGAAAACACATGGCTAACTGGGATATTCGCGAAGTAGCCGTAGGCTGGAAAGTTATTGATAGTTTTAGAAAATTACACTTTGGCTACTTTGCAGGGTTAATCAGTAAAATTCTATGGTGCGTGATTGGTTTAAGCCCTGTATGGCTTGCAGGTACTGGCTTTTACCTATGGTTTAGCCGCAGAAAACGTAAAAAACAATCGCAAAAAAACCGACAGCAAAAGCAACAACACCCATTAAACACATAACGAATAGATAAGCTGAAAGAGGCCTTTAAAAGCCTCTTTCACTATTAAAGAGAATAATAAAACCCTAACCAACCTCTAAGCTCATCTTCAAAGCTGTCACCTTCAACCCTGACTAAACCAAAATCAAAATTAAGATCACTTAGGCCCGCAGGGCCTAAGCCAAAATCGAAAGGGCCTTGCCACTTCAATCCATAGCTTTGTGCGTATACTTGGCTATCCACCTGGTGCTGTTTATAGTAAAGCCATGGCATTCCCTCTTCCAAGCTAATACCGCCGCCATACCCCTGATAACGTTGACCTACAGTGCTATAAAAGGGAAGCTCGGGTGAAAATACAATGTCACTGTGCGTTTTAGCTGAAATCAGCGATGAACTAAAGCCACCTATTACAAGGTGTGTATCATCACGATATTGCTGCTGATAACTAACGTACATTGGTACATCATAGGCTTGTCCAAACACCTTCGCAGCTAAATCATAACCTTGCCAACTCTTTGCTTGTGCTTTGCCAGTGTACCATCGGGCATTAACCTCCTGGCCAATAGCAAATACTTGCTGATCATAATGCCATGATTGCTTCACACCTGCTCGTAACCATTGGCTAGCATTATCTTTAAGGGATTTATCTGCATACTCATAATCGGTGTAGTTATATGCCAACTCCGGCTCTAGCTTAAATTCGCCAAAGCGTAGTGGCAGATTTGCAGACAGATAACCCCCAGTTGCAACATAATGCGCACTTAAGGCTGTTTGATACTGCTTTTCGGCATTAAGGTCATACGAAAATAACTCGGCATTAATTTTAACGGGGAGGGCACTGTATCGCACTTGCCCAAACGCCCCTTTAAGTGCAGAGTCATGTAGATCAATACTGTATCCTGCTTGCCAATCTAACTGCTTAAGTAAGTCACTGCCTTTTACACTTAGACTAAATAACGATGCTGACGCTGAGTTATATTGCTCCCCCAGTGCTAAAGTGGCTTTTTGTTGCCAAATATCATAATTAGTTTGCTCACCTATCGGCTGCATATAAACTTTAGCATCAGGCAAAGTATGCTCATCAACAACCAACTTTGGGGCTATACTATTTGGCGCAAAATCAGTGACCAGCTCTGCATTATCACCGACTCTTAGTTGCATCACATCGGGGCCATCGCTGCCAATAGAAAAATACAGCACTGAGTCATCCAGCATAGCAAGTGGGTTAGCAACAGCCTGCTGCCCTTGAGTTAATTTGTGTAAGCTTTCATCGGCTAAATTGTAGCGATAAATATCTGTAGCACCATTTAATCCAGCAACAAAAAGTACCGAAGTTCCATCACTGCTCCAACTCGGCTGAGAAAGATATTGATAACCTACGGGCATGGGCACCGCGACCGTTTTAGCACCATGCAAATCTTGTATATACAACTGCCAATTATGATTAAACTCGGTTTTTATAAACGCTAACTGCTGCTGATCTGGACTAAGGACTGGATAGTCATAAACAACTGCTAAATCTTTCTCAAATAATGCGTGACTTACACCTGTTTGGACATCAAATCGAACTAATTCAGAATAGCCACCACGCACTTGCTCTGCATAGAGTGTTTGGCCATTATCAGTAATACTAAAACGTCTAATACCTGCCAAGTTAGTCAGTTTCTCAATGTCACCGGTTTGCGTATTCCAGCTAAAAATATCTGCAACTCGGTTGTTAGCGCCCTCCTCCTCAGTACTAAAAGCGCCAAAATAAATTACCTCATCATTTAACCATTGTGGATTTTGAATACCCGCATGATTAATCTGGTTAAGAATGTGCTTTTGCTTACGCTTAAATACACTTGGCGCAGTATCTATAATATCGTTTGGATCGTCAGCTAATAGCGCTTGCTGCTGCTTATTAAACCTCTTTGATGCCTCTTCGTTATCTTGCGTGCTATAAACTTTAAGTTGAGTTTTACCATCACGGTCGCGTTCAACCACAGCTAACTGTTGATTGTTTGGTGATAATGCAGGGTTACTCGCGTATAAATCTAGTTCAAGCCACAGCTTACTTGTAAGCGCCTGTTCTTCTTGCTCTTTGCTCATAGCTTGAAAAGTATATTCAGCAACAAAACGTCGATAAAGTTTGCTCGGTGAATCACCAAAAACGCCCGTAAACGCCTCTTCAAATTCACGGTTTTTAACGCCTTGCATCCGCGTCCATACTGCATCGAGCGTTTGCTGCGAATAATTAATCTCGAGCCAATTCAAATAGCGCACACCCATTAAATACGCCATTGAGCCAGCCATAAAGCCACCTTCAGTGCTACTTAACTGTCCATAAGTTGGTAATGCGCCTTGCTGTGCAAACTCAATCAGGATTGCTTCGCTATAATTATCAAAGAGCCGCCCGCGCCCGGTCATTTTAGATTCAAGCAAAGTTGCATACCCTTCAGCTGCCCAACGCGGTATTTCGCTATGCGCGATATCATATACATCCCATATATCGCGCAATTCTTGGCGCCAATGACTTCGCGTTGGCTGCGCTAAATGAACTAAATGAATATATTCATGCAAAACAAGAAGCTGTTGCCAACCACTGCTATTTGAAATAACGGTATCTGACTGCGGGGGGGTGGTAAAAAGCGCCATCAATGGTTTATTAGATACTGGTAATGCAAAACCATTGGCGGCATTAAGAGGATCAAACACCACCACATCGACGGTTTCGTCAAGCGCCCGGTTTTGTTGTTTGAGTACTTTACTACGAACAATTTCGAGTTCATTGGCTGCTGAGCGAGCCCAATCAGCACTTTCGGGGCTAAAGTGAACATTAAAATGCTCAGTATGAATAGTTTGCCATTGCACAGCGGCCTGTGCGTTAGTAGCAACTAATAGCGCTGCGGCAAGTAAGGTCTTTTTCATCATGATCCCTGAATCTTTATATTGGCGTTATTATGGCCATAACCAAGATAAAAAGAGAGCATTAAAATGTAAGAAAGCGTGTGCTACTTTTACAACTAATCAAGCTCCAGCGGTCGCACTAAACTGACCAGCATACTGACGATAAAAATTGAGATAACAAACACAAATACGGTACGTAATACCCCTAATCCTGCGCTATACATGGCTAAAGTGATCAAGCCTCCAATAACGAACACGCCACAACGGGCACATAATTGTGATTTTTTACTCTCGCAACGCACATTACACATTAGTACCAGCACACAGCAAAAAGCAATTAAACAAAGCGTTAATGCCATCATAACCTCCAATGAATGAGATAAGGTGGCATTAAGTATAGTGAGAATTAAAAATAGATCAATGCAATTGATAACTATTTGCAATTGGATTTATTTAACTACATCCAACTGCGTTGATCTGATTCAGCTTGAAATAAAGTAAAGTCAATTATCTCATTTGCTACATCTGCCTTGAGGTATGGCATTGAAACAGTGCCTGCCGCAAGTTGTATATACATGCTTTTCAAGCCGCTTTTACGCATAAAATAAGTGCTTACACTATACGTACTTTGTGCTTTGTATAATTCAAACACACGGTATTGAACACCGATCATACCACTGCGAAATACACCGTAATAGCGACCTTTATATTGATAGAAATAGTAGCCATAACGCTTATAAGATAAATAAACTAACATGCTGAGTAGGGTAAAACTAAGCGCACTATAAAAGGGGTTTATTACTTCATTAAAGTAACCAAATATAGCAAAGATCAAACTCGGCAAAAATGCATATAAGAATAGATTTTTAATCAATAACGCCTTTTCGACTCCTTTAAAATTCAACGTTTTAAAATCAAATCCCTCGGTATTAATCCAAGGATGCACCCATTGGCAAGCTTGCTTTACCTGCTCCAGTGTTAGCACCGGCATGACTAAGCTTTGCTTACTCTTAGCGCCCGCAGTAAACCCACCGCTGGTTGCTTGCAAGCATTGCACTGTATAGCGCTTTAATAAACGTGCGACAAGGTTTTGTTTAATAAGCATAGATTGAACTTTATCAAGACTCACTGATAACTGGTGACGCTCTAATAGCCCAGATATACGCTTAAATTTTCCACCATGAAAGTACAGCTCATAATTATAAAAGCGGATCAACGACATTAACACCGACAGTAATACTGCGATTAGCACAATAAATACGAATAATGAAAAAACAGCGAGTGCAGCTGCATTTACCAGCATGCCTACTTCTTGTTGATAAAAAGACTCAAGACGGTTAATGACTGCTTTTTCTAAAAACTCAAATACAACATTCATAAAAGGCGCAAGCGCTGCCAGTGCTAAAATCGCCATGTTCGACATCAGACCAAACTTTGCGACTTCTTTATTGCTTAATGTAAGGCACTGGTGTGGTTCACTTGCATCTAAATCATCCGCCTCTGGCGCAGTGGCATCTGGTTGTTGCGTTTGTTTGTAAGCCAGTACACGCTCACGCATCTGCTCTGCATAATTAACGGTAACGCCAGGCAAAACGGCCTCTTGGCTGGTACTCCCTGCGGCATCAAAAATGCAATTAACTAAGCCTAGCGGTTTAAAATAAAATGGTTCAGCGATATTAACGTTTTGTACGCGCAAAAAATTAAGAGTCAGGCGCTCTTTTTTAAATACACCTTTGTTGAGTAAGATTTCGTGATCATCAGAAATGCAATATCGAAAATTTATATAATAAGCAAACGAATAAACGAGTAATCCTACAACAGCCACCGCTCCCGCTATTTGACCCCAAAACAATTTGTCCTGTACCTGTGTGACAAATACAATGCCAATAGGCAAAAGGTTAAATATACCGTCTTTTACAAAACGAAAAGCAAAGTGCAGCACAAAATAAACCAGCGCCCAAGGCGATACTCGCTGCCATTTTAGATTACCCATTTGACTGCTCATTACCAGTGTCGATAACTTTTTCAATCACTAAATCTTCACTTTCGGTCGCTTGCCTGTCTTCGGTGTATTTTTGGATAAACTGACGGATATCTTTACAATCATCATGGCTTAACCCGCTAATATTTAAATCAGCGCTCATGCCACCTGCACTGTATAAACGTAAACTCGCAAGCCCTAGCCTTAGCTCCAACGGGCCCCTGTGAATTTCTGTGTGCTGTATGCGAGAAAGCGGTAAAATTGTTACTTGCTGCCAAATAACCCCTTTTTGATAAGCAATATCATGAGTACGTACTGCCACGCCCCTCAATCGCACACTTATCACATTGTAAGCTAACGAGATCAGTAAAATAATCGGTAAGCCAATCAATAAAGGCGTTTGTGCAAAATTAGAAAAATCGTCATTAAACACACATACACCAGCCAATACAGCCATAACTGGTACATAAAAAAGCAACCAACTAAGTTGTGTATAAAGTAATGCTTTGTCTGCAAGGGGTTTAAAGTCAATAATATGGTGTTTTGGTAAAGTATCTAGCTGATGGTTTTCGAACACAGTGGTTAAATCCTTAAAAAGCCAACCCACATAGTGAGTTGGCTTAAATGAGGTGAGTAAATAGACTATACCCAGCTAATTGTCGTAGCTAGGGTATGACTTTCACCGGGCGCAACAACCGCGCTGTCATTCATTACATTTGCGGCTTCTAAACAAAGCATTGTGTGATACTCATCGTCAGCAAAATTAGATAAGCGCTTTGATTTATCAATCCATGGATTCCACAATACACAAGAGCTTGAGTTCTCACGGCCGACTTCAATAATGCCATCTGGCGTGATAATACGCTGTGTTTCTGATGCTTGGGTATAAACCATATCTGTTTCACGAGCAAAACCAACTAGTTCATTTTGATCAAATGGCCCTTCGTCAAACTCTATATACTTCGAACCTTGCAAGCCATCAACCTTAGTATCAACAATTGAAGGGGTGGGGAAATAAGTGTGTAATGCTTGGGTAAAGGTAATGGTTTCGCTGCTCAAATTTGTAGTCGTCAAACGCACTTCAAGTTTTGACGTTAAGATAAACTCAACTTTTAATTTAGATTTATGCGGCCAATAAGTTTCATCCACCTGTGCCATTGGTAAAGTTAAGCTCACTTTAATTTCATCATCTTGCTCAGCCACTTCATCCGCACGCCAAAGACTAGTGCGCGCAACACCATGAATCGGCCATTCTGGGTTAGGGTTTACGCCAAACCATGGCCAACAAATTGGAATGCCACCTCTAATGCCTTTACCTTCTTGGTAATCTTCCTCACTCGACACCCAAATTAATGGCTTTTTGCCGCTAGGTGTAAATTCAGTGAGTTGCGCACCTTGCAAGAAGATTTTAGCACTGCAAAACTCGCTTTCTACATTGATATATTCTAAGCCTGAATCAGTTTGTTCTATGCTTACAGATGGAGATAACTTCATAATACGTCCCATAAAAATGAAAAGCCTGTCACACCTTACCCAATACCTAACCAGTTAGTAAATATTATTTAGTGAGTTTTTATGTCAAATTTACAATTTCTCACTCTGTCACTCTCTTTTAGCAAGATGAGTACTCTAAACAATTAATTAAAATGCATTGAAATGAAGTAATTTTGATTTCAACTCAAATTAAATAAAAAGCAATCACAGGCCAGTGTAAAGCTATTAATACGCCATTAATCACCTACATCTATTTGAACTCTATTTATTAGATGTGTAATATTTATTGATTGCGCTCGTACCTTGGCCGTAAATCACCTTCTAATGAGATAAAAAATGCAAAAATATGACGAGTTACTAGTTTCTTTACGCAAAGTGATCCGTGCGATTGACCTTCATTCTAAACAATTAAATAAAACATCAGGCCTCACCGGACCACAATTATTGATCATGACTGAAGTGGCGCAAACAGATGGCATTACGGCAAGTCGCATCGCTCAAAATGTAAATTTAAGCCCTGCCACGGTTACCAATATTTTAGATCGCTTAGAAAACCGAGATTTAGTCAGCCGTGTACGTAGTCAGCTAGATAAGCGCAGAGTAAGCCTCTACCTTACCGAAAGTGGTGAAACTATTTTGCAAGCCGCACCGCAACCGCTACAAGAGCATTTTATTGAGCAGTTTTCCGCACTTGAAGAATGGGAGCAAAGTCAGCTACTCTCATCAATGCAACGAATTGCAACCATGATGGACGCCCAAAGTCTAGATGCAGCCCCCCTGTTAGAAGTTGGAATAATAACTCGCCCAGCTGAAGGTAAGAGCTCAACTCAAACTAGTTAAAACAGCAACTTAAGATTATTCGATAAATTGAGATATTTGGGTTAAATTAAGAAATAGTTTATTCTATATATACTCATTTCGAATTTAGCGATTTATCATGCTTAAACTCTCACAGTTAGCCCTCGCGACCATGCTAGGCGCAACAACTAGCACTGCAAATGCATCTGATATCGATGCCATGCAAGCTCAGCTTAATCTGTTACAACAACAAATGCAGCAATTACAACAGCAACTTGCTGCTGAAAAAGCGAAACAAGCAAAGGTTAATCAACAGCTTGAAGAGCAAAATTCAACCATCGCCAAGCAAGCTGAGAACAACACCGAAGCAGCCCAATCAGGTGTTAAATTTGGCGGCGCAATTCGTACTAATTACAGCCATACATCGTACAGTGATGGAAATAAAAATCGCGGCGGCGATTTTGACTTTGATATTTTCCGTTTAAATGTATCTGGCGAGGTTGGCGGTGTATTAATTGGCGGTGAAATTCGCTTTTTTGATTATATGACCGCAATTAAATCTGCATGGGCTGGTTATCAATTTGCTGATGATTGGCAAGTACAAGCTGGTATTACCAAAGTCCCATTTGGTAATGACCCTTATAACTCACATAACTACTTTTTTAGTACCAATTACTACATTGGTTTAGAAGACGATCATGATTTAGGCGTTATATTTAAACGCCAAGTCGCAGACAATTGGCAGCTTGACTTAGGTTTTTTCAAAAATGATGAACTTGGTGGGGTTGATGGTTATGTTGAAGATCGTAGTCACCGCTATTCATATGATATTGTAGGGAGCCGTCCTGTTGACGAGGGCATTTACGCACAGCCAACAAAAGAGCTTGGTGAATACAATACCTTTACAGGCCGCTATGCCTATTATTTTGACCATGGCGAAGGCATGACCACCGAAGTGGGTCTCTCAGCTCTAGCGGGTGGTTTACATGACGGCCAAGATCGCGCGGGCAGCTACAACGCTTGGGCGTTACACCTTAATAGCACCATTAATAAGTGGAATATTCAGCTACAACATGGCGAATACGACTATAACCTAGATGAAACCAACCGCATTGCTGTTGGTTCGTATGCGTTTTATGACTCGATTGCCGCCAGCGCAACCACGAGCACATTCAACGTAGCGTATAGCGTGCCTGTTCAATGGGGACCGGTCAGTAACCTGCAATTTTATAATGATTACGGCATTATTTACAACAAGTCTGATGAGAGTGCAAACACCTGGATGAATGTAACGGGTGTATCTGTCGCCGCTGGTGGCTTATTTACTTACTTTGATTTAGTGCACGCACGTAATCAGCCATTTGTTGGTGGTTCTAGTGCTGGCGACAGCGATGAAACAGAACGCCGCTTTAATATCAATATTGGTTACTATTTCTAAACCTCACTTTACTTAAACACCCAGTATGTATGCATACATACTGGGTGCTCACTTAACTTTTTTTAATACGTTATAAACTACAACTATAAGCCCTTTGCTTTGTGTGTACTCGAACACGCAAACGATAACAATTGTCATTACTGATATAAACTGCTAGCATCCACCTCCTTTTTTAGAAACAAAAACAGGTGTGAATTGGAACGATATTACGCTGAGGTCTTAAGCTTTATTTCTCGTTCAGTAGGCTGTCGAGATAAAGCGGAGAACATAGTTCAAGAGGCTTACACTCGCCTACTCAGCAACCGTACTAATAAACAAAGCCAAGACGATAACCATCAACGGGCGTTATTTTTTACTACCGCCAAAAATATTGTTATTGATCACTATAGACGTAGCAAAAAATTTGCAGAACCTGTTGAGATTGAACTGATCGCACCTACTGATTTTGAGCCTGAAGCAAAATTAGCCAGCCAGCAACAACTCAATTTACTTTATACTTGTATTGATCAGCTGCCACTTAAAACTAAACAAGCATTTGTGCTTTATAAATTTAAAAATTTGAGTTATCAACAAGTCGCTGATCAAATGGGTATTTCTGTCAGTATGGTCGAAAAACATTTGGCAATCGCCATGCTGGCATGTCGCGATACACTAAAAAAATAATTACGAGAAAAATGAAAATGGATCGTCATCAAACACAGTTGCAACTTCAGCAGCAAGCAAACGCTTGGCTTGAACAACAAAAAACTGGGCTTAGTAAAAACCAACAGCACGCATTTTTAACATGGCTTAATACCAACCCCGAGCATCTGGCGGCATATCAACAAAGCCAGCAAGTAGATCAGTTATTAACACAATTTTCTGATAGTGATATTACACAACTTAATATATCAACCACCAAGCGTGTATCGCCATTGTGGGCAATTGCTGCGTGTGTGGCATTATTTATGGTCAGCATAACTAGTTATCAATTTTGGCCGCAAAATGACACCAGTGCACATTACAGCGCACAGTATCAATCAGCCCGAAGTGAGCAATTTGATGTTGCGCTACCTGATGGTTCGCAATTAAGCCTTGATGCGCAAACTCACCTGACATTAGCTTTCGATGCTAATCAACGGGTAAATAACCTCATCCAAGGCCGCGCGTTATTTGATGTTGCCAGCGATCCACAACGCCCTTTTATTGTCATCGCTGATAACACAAAAATAACCGTACTTGGGACACGCTTTAGTGTTGATAAAAAACAAAATAGCACACGAATCAGTGTCGAACACGGGCGTGTCAAAGTGCAAAACAAGCAACATTTAATTGAGTTAGTACAAGGCCAGCAAGTACTATTTAATGAGCAAGGTATGGCTGTACAAAACGTAAACCCACATCTTGTTGCTGCGTGGCGTGATGGGCGCTTAATATTTAATAACGCACCTTTAGATGAAGTGTTTGCTGAGTTTAATCGTTATCATGATACTCATTTTGAATTTACTGATAGCACGGTAAGCAATATGATGTTGTCGGGGACTTTTAGCGCAACAGATCTCGATAACTTTTTAAATTTACTCCCTCACGTTTTACCTGTTGAAATTAAAAATACTAATAATCATATAGTTATTAGTAAAATTTAATTAATTTTATATTTTTATAACTTTTTATTGAGGGATTCTCATTATCATTCGTTTTCATATAAACCAATTTGTTTTATATGGAACGATTACAATGCCAAAATACCAGCCTTACCATGCTAAGTTAACCCCGCTTGCCTTCGCATTGGGACTTGCTTTGAGCCTACCAACAATGGCTCAAAGCTCATCAACTATTGTAACCTTCAATATTGCGCAGCAGCCATTAAGTCAGGCACTCAATCAATTAGCAAAGCAAGCAGATATGAGCCTAATTGCTGATGCCGCTATTTTGCGAAATTTACAAGCACCTGCAGTGTATGGCCAAAGAACAATTCATGATGCGTTATCACATGCATTGAAAAATACAGGCATTAACGCGCAAATTATAGATAACACCATTATCATCAAAGCCGATATCGCGGCTGATACATCATCTCAAACACCTGATTTAAGTAAGACCCAGATCAATGAAAAAACGACAATAACAGACGATCAAAATATTGAAGTAATCGTGATCAATGGCGATAAAATAAACCTCAATCGCCATGAGCTTGACCGTAACAAAGGGAGCTCTAATTCAGACATATTTTCAACATTTACCGGTATTGATGCTAATAATTTACGCAATGAAGCTGGCGCATTAGATATAGGTATTCGTGGTGTGCAAGGCGAAGGTCGGGTACCCATTTTTATTGATGGTAGCTTGCAATCAACCCATACCAATCGCGGCTATATGGGCACTTCAGATCGCACTTATATCGATTCAGACCTGATCAGCACTGTTGCCGTAGAGAAAGGCTCGGCCATTAAAGGCGCTGCATTTAGTGCTGGTGCTATTGGCGGAACGGTTAATATTACCACCTTAAATACGAGTGATATTCTAAAGCCTAACGCCGATGCTGGCGCATTAATAAAGCTCAAAACATACAACAATAATCACACACCAACCGTCAGTGATGATGCCAACCAGCAGCTGTATTATCAGGTCCGTAACCACAATAGCGCCAGTGATTTTGATAATGGCGGTATTCTACTCGCGGGTGCATTTAAAACGGATCAATTAAATGCAGTGCTTGCCTATAGTGATAAAAAAACTGGTAACTACTTTGCTGGTAAGCACGGTTATGAAAATTTTGTTGAAACGTATCAGTGGGGGCAAAGATTGCCACCAGTAAATCAAAATGGTGAAGTAGTAAACACCAGTTTTGAAAGTGAGTCTTATCTTGCAAAAATACAATATGCTTTTAACGACGAACATAATATTGAGCTAAATACACGTCATCACCAACAAGAAGCGGGTGAAATGCTTGCATCATACTGGTTCAAACAACGCGAAGGGGATTTCTGGATACTGCCTGATGGTGAATATGGCACTATCCCTGTTGGCATCGAAACTATGCCACAGTGGCAGCCGGGGTCTGCACTCGTAAATAGCGCAAACTTACTCTATCGTTTTTTGCCAACTAACAATCCATTAATTGATTTGAAAGTCAATGTATGGACAACCAACGCAAAATTACGACAATATAACGCCTTGGCCAGTAATTTGGGCCCTAATGCACTGCAATACTTTCATGAATACAGTAACCAGCGCCATGGCTTAGGTGCTTATAATACCTCTGCTTTTAATGTCATTTCAGTGCCAACTACATTGATGTATGGCGTTTCTTTACAAAACGAAATCCTTAAACCTAAAGAAGGGTCCCTAAAGTACTTTTACGGAGATAAAACCACCTCTCGTGATGGCAAACAAACAATCCGTAGCTTATTCGTGAATGCACAGTTTGATTTAGATCCAATTGAGTTAACCGTGAACCTTAACCACCATGACTCACAGACTAAAGATAACCAAAGTGAACTGGCGCTAAATTTCGATCCAAAAACAGATTTTACAGCGCAGCTTTATTACAGCTTATTTGATAATACAGCACTAAAAGCGAAGTACAGCAAAGCGTACCGCATGCCAAACATATACGAAACGACCGTTTCAAATGAAGTGTTTTCATATTCGCCTGACTACCCTGTCACGCCCGAAAACAGCAACACGTTTGAGCTAGGAATTGAAAGCCACTTTAGTGACACGTTAATTAAGGGTGATAGCCTAACGCTATCAGCTAACTATTTTGATACCCGAATTGAAAACATGTTGGCAACAGCGCAATTGCCAAACAAAGATCCTAATGCTCAACCATGGCAAGTAAAATATACCTTTACCAACTACGACAGTTTTGAATTACCGGGTATTGAACTTAACCTTAATTATAAAAGTGATTTATTTTACAGTACTATTTCATACACCAATTACACAAATATCAAAATATGTTCAGCGCTCATTGCAGGTATTGAAGGGGTTAATAACTGTAACAATCAAGGTTTTTCGGGCAGCTTAACGCCTCTTCGTATTCCACCAAAAAGAAACATCGTCGCCACGATTGGTACGTCATTTATCAATAATCGCTTCGATATCGGCTTTACTTATAAAGGGCACTCCGAAAAACACCACCCAGCTGGATTCTTAAGTGGAACTGGCGCAAAAGCTATCAGCAAAATTCCTGCTAGCTACCAGCTTGATTTTTTTGCTAATTATAAATTTAACAACACATTTAGTGGCTATACCACTATCACTAATCTAACTGATAGATACACGGTGTCATCAGGCTCAATTGTTGCTATGCCTGAGCCAGGACGCACCATCACAATCGGCCTCGAGATCAAGCTATAACCCAATGATGGCGGCTAGTTAGCCGCCACTTTGTACTTCACATTTCCAAATAAATATTTATAAACCGTCAATCCCATTAAGGAATCAAACAATGACAGCAGTAAGCGCTCCATCTAGGGCACTAAAACTTCGCCAACACACCGCTGATTTACATGACAATATCGACAAAAGTATTATGGAAAAAGACCCATTCGCTAGCGTAGATAACTACGTGCAGTTTTTATCATTGCAATATCACTTTTTAAAAGATGTAGCGGCTTTATATGAACACAGTGAATTAAGTGAACATATTGATGACTTGGTAGCACGTCGTCGCTTAAGTTTATTAGAGCAAGACTTTATTGATTTAAGGCGTAAATTGCCAACTATTACACTCAATCCTTTAGTTGATAACACTACAGATTTGGCAACCGCACTTGGTTGGTTATATGTTGTTGAAGGCTCAAAAGTAGGCGCAGCAATGTTAGGAAAACAAGTGCAAGTTCGTCTACAATATAACGGAGACTTTGCTGCTCGCTACTTAGCAGGACCAGGTGCTGGGCGTGGTAGTGCGTGGCGTCATCTAGTACAATTAATAGATAACATTGAGCTAAGCGATAAACAAGAGCAGGCACTTATCAACGGTGCTCGTCAAGCGTTCAGCCGCTTTCAACTATATCAGGCACACGTCTATTCATGAGCTTAAAGGTAACGTTAGTCGCGTATAAAAATGCTGGATACCAACTTCTCGGCTTAGCCCTAGTTGGGCTGGGGATCATTGGGATTGTTTTACCCGTTATGCCCACCACTATTTTCTTTATCTTGGCGCTGGCTTGCTTTACACGCTCATCACCTAAACTTACGGCATGGTTACTTAATCATCCAAGATATGGCGCAACACTGCGCCATTGGCAAGAACATAAAGTTGTGCCTATAAAGGCCAAATGGTCTGCAGGTATTGGCATGTTGTGTGGCTTCGTCTTATTGGCTATGTCATCACCATCGGGTTGGGTTCTCTACATGGTTGCCGTAATTGAGTCGTCAGTCATGATTTACTTATTGTCTCGACCATCCCGCCCAAGTCAACCCAAAGAAAAACAAATATCACAACAACAAGTTAAAATATTAGCCGCTTCAATTGCAATGCTAATTCATGCTGTCGTATTAACTGTTTTTATACATCAAGCAACTTTAGTGTAATTTTATAGTAAACCCACATCGGCACTGCATAGTTAGCTTGGCATGCTTCTTCAGTGCCGCTTTATTGTTCGCTAGCAGCCTGTGCCAAATATTGCCAAAATAACTCTACCTGCTGCGTGTTTTCCTGATAAAACACTTTATTAATTGGTAGATACAATTTTATTTCCATCATGTTGTGTTTAGTTATTGTCAGTTGCTCAGTTAAATTCAATTTTTGGATGTAATGCTGAGCAACCTCACGCTCAAAAATGTACCCATCTAACTTATCTACAGCGACCAATTGCAAGCCACGTTCAAGCGTGAGCTGTGAATCAGCAAGTAAGCCCGCTTGTTGGAATGACTCATATGATAAATAGCCAAAAGGTGCTGATAACCCAAAACGCATATTAGCTCGATATAATAATTCGTTAAGTCCCTGCTTATTTACCAAAGGAGTGACTAAATGATCCCGATCAAATACACCGCCTTTTTTAACAATCAGCGGGTAGCTAGCTTTGACTAAATAGGCTGCAACAGGTGGAAATTGATACTCGCGCGCGCGCTCATCCGTGCGCGCCATTGAAAATAAGCCTTGGGACTTATTTTGGCTTACATTTTGCTGACATTTTAACCATGAGCTACGTTGGTATTGTACTTTTAAATTGGCGTGTTTAGCGGCGGCATTAATATTATCAATAATACTGCCTGTGGGTCTTTTCTCCATATTTTGCCCTAAAACATAAGGCGAAAAATCTTTTGCCTCTAGGCATAGCTGCATCAATGGTTTGGCGGCCACTGCAGGTATAAATAAAGCACATGCTACTAGTAAATAATACTTCATCACTAAGCCTCTAGAATATTATCTCTATCATTATAACATCTTACTTCCTTGGATTTGATAAGCCTCTAGATGGATTTTTAATCACTATCCTAGTAAACAGTGTAAAGTTCGTAAATAATGTTGTGATAGCTAATGCAAATCATTACCATGTAGATAATATTGCCTTAACTACTTAATTATTTATGCCGTTAATAAATAAACGAACCTTATACAGCACTAGCCGTGCGTTACATATTTATCTATCTACAGCGTTGCTATTTTTACTTATTCTATTTTGTGTCAGCGGCATTGTGCTTAACCATGTTGATTGGCTCGAAGGCGATAAAAGTAATGGGCAATTAAATACGCCAATTCCCACGGATTTACTCGACAAAGCACAGCAAAATTTAACAACCTTACCTGCTTTATACCCTGAGATAGAAGCCTATCTAGCAGCGCAATATGGGTTAACAAAAGTGAAGAGTATCGAGTGGGAAAAAGAAGATGCATTAGTCATGCTCGACTACCCTCTCCCCGCAGGTTTTGCCTTTGCTGAGCTCGACTTTACCAGTGGCGAATTGAACTTAGAATACCAAACGGGTGGAATTTTAAGCCTAATAGGTGATTTACACAAAGGTCGCCACACCGGCGAGGCGTGGAGCTGGGTTATTGATATCTCAGCGGTATTGATGATCTTATTTTCCATCACTGGAATGATTATTTTATTTCAAAATAGAAAAAAACGCTTAGTAGGAATATGGCTAACAGTGCTTGGGGTCGCAACACCTGCCGTCATTTATTTATGCTGGGTACCGCAACTAAAAGGAGTGTCTTAATGCAAAAACTTAACACCTTAATTAGCGCCGTAATCTTATTTACAGCGGCTTTGTTTCTACCTCATGTTACTGCTGCGCAGGCTGAGCTTGAAATTGAAATAACTCTACCTGATTTAGACGTACAGCCATACCACCGCCCTTATGTGGCTGTTTGGTTAGAAACCCCTGAACGAAAGCATGTAACAACACTCGCATTGTGGGTAGAAAAAGCAGAATGGTTTAAAGATTTACGTCAATGGTGGCGTAAAGCTGGTAAAAGCGACGCCAACTTTGACGGCATAACAGGCGCTACAAAACGCCCCGGCACTTACACCATTAATTGGCACGGCAAAGATTTGGCTAACAATGCAGTTAAACCAGGTAAATACTTGCTAAACCTAGAAGTTGTTCGTGAAGAAGGCGGCCGTGATTATACCCGCGTTGCAATCGATCTAACAAAAGATGGCAAAATAACCATTGATGGTACTAATGAATATTCACAAAGTTTCGTCACTATTATTGCTAAGTAATACGTAAGCAAAGCAGCTACAACAATTTAAATAAGGAAAGATTATGAAAATCAATTTACTTAAAAGCGCACTAATTGGTGCACTTACCTTCACTGCTCTTGCATCAAGCTACGCCAGCGCACATGCACAATGGTTAGTGCCATCGCACACCTCTTTATCAGGCGATAAAGCGCATTACGTAATGGTAGATGCGAGTATTTCAAATGAAATTTTTGCACCAGATAAAGCATATCGTCCAAAAGAAAAAGGCGCTGAATATGACGATAACTTAATTATGGCGATTGGCCCTGACGGTAAACCTGTTAGTGACAAAATTCGTGCTTATTACCTAAAGCGCAAAAACTCAGCAGCTGTGAAGCTTGATGGCGAAGGGACTTACCACATTGCCATGACTCAAAAACCACGCTTAATGACATTCTATAAGAATAAAGATGGCGACCGTCGTCGTGTATTTGCTGGTAAAGACAGCAAGGATATTCCAGCCGATGCAACCGATATCAAAACAACGAAAGCAATCTCTACCGTTGATACCTTTGTAAGTCGTAACGGCACATCAAAACCTGCTCTGCTCGGTAAAGGTTTAGAGATAAGTGGTCCAACGCACCCTAATGATTTATTTGTTGGTGAACAAGCGCGTTTTCAACTATTAAAAGCAGGAAAACCTGCGGCTAACGTAGAACTCGCAATCTTAAAAGGCGATACACGCTATCGTAACGAACGTAATGAAGTAAAAATAACCACCGATAAAGAGGGATTTTTTAGCACAACGTGGCAACACCCTGGCTTATACCTAATTGAAGCCAGTATCAGTGAAGAATCGACTGAAAAAGGCATTGATAGCGTACGCTATTCGTTATTCACGACACTTGATGTAGCGCCAGAGTAACCTCTTTTTATAACGCAAAAAATAAGGTCAAGCTGTTTGCTTGGCCTTTTATTTGCTGTGCTCGCACCAACAATTTTCTATATTTATACACCGAACCATAAAACTAAACCTTTTGATTTTAAATCAAAAAACACTAATCAACGCCAAATCATTTATTCCTAAAAAAAACAACAATTACTATAACCTAGTTGTGTTAAGTTTTTTGTGACGAAAAAAAATACAGTTAATTAACGCAATCCACTTGCTTACTTGTATTTTTAGGTACATATTAAATACCAGTTTTGAATAATTACTTTAAACTATATTTAACGGATATAAATAGTATGGAAATTGGATTTCATTCCTGCATGAACAATGTAATTACTTACTCCATAATAATTATATCCACCCCACATCCTTAAAATAAATTTACACAACAATATTACCGATAAGGAAATTGATATGACGTGGAAGATCTTAATTCCGTGTGCTTTGGCATTTACACTCACTGCATGTGGCGGCGGCTCCGATTCACCTACAGGCAATACAAACCCAGGTAAAACAGCACCAACAAACACCAAACCAACCGCCATGATTAATGCCCCGGCAGGTGAAATGCGTGTAAATACAACACTCATATTTAGCGGCACAAACAGTAGCGACCCTGAGAACGATACTTTAACTTACCAATGGCGCTTAACCAGTGTTGACGAACAAACTGAGTTTGCCATTGCTGTAAACAATCAAAGTAAAGTCGAAATATCCGTAACTGAAGCACAAAGCTATAAGCTCACTTTAATCGTCAGTGATGGCAAGCTTTCGAGCACACCGGTTGATAAATTAATTGAAATTAAAACCGCTCCCACGCAATTAATAGCCAAAGCAGGACAGCCTCAAACAGTAAAACAAGGTGATGTAGTTTTATTAGATGGCGCACTAAGCAGCACCTCAAACGGTGTGATCAATCAATACAAATGGCAATTTAATACCAAACCACTTAGCAGTAGTGCAACAATAGAAAACAATAATAGCGTTAAAAGTCAATTCATTGCAGATAAAAGTGGGAGTTATGCAGTAAAGCTAACAATTACTAATTCATTAGGCGAAACAGCAAGTAATGAGGTATTGATACAAAGCGAACCGCTTGATGATAATTCAGCTCCTCAAGCTGTTATTAAAGTGCAAAATAAAACCATCGCACCTAACAGCATAGCCACACTTGATGGCACGCAAAGTAGCGACCCTGATCAAGGTGATACCCTGAGCTATTTATGGGCCATTACCTCACAACCTGCCAATAGCAACCCAGCACTAACGGATAACTTAACCCACACAGCTGGATTCTCTTCCTCAGTACTTGGCCAGTACACGCTTTCATTAACAGTTAAAGATCAACACGGTGAAGCAAGTACAGCCTCAGTAACGTTAGCGGTAGAGGCGACTAATCAAGCCCCAATTGCGCAGCTTGTAGCTGAAAGAAGCATCATGTTAAATGACTTAGTCACGCTACAGTGCGCGCAGTGTAACGATCCTGAAGGGCAACCTTTAAGCTACCTTTGGAAATTACAAGGCAAACCAGAAAACAGTATCGCGCAACTAATCCAGCACACAACAGCAACACCTTCGCTTAGCGCTGATATTGAAGGTGATTATGTGATCACATTAATCGTATCAGATGGACAACTTAGCTCTGAGCAAGCTACAACCGTGTTACACGCGCAAGCTAATGAAAAACCAACAGCCATTATTAGTGATGTACCATCTATTTTAGTCGATGAGGAAATTCAACTTGATGGCTCACAAAGTACAGACCCTGAAGGCAAAGACCTTACCTATGAGTGGGAAATTGTATCACCGATAGGTCGTGCTACACTTTCTAACACCGATGTTGCTAAGCCTTTATTTAAAGCATCAATGGCGGGAGAGTTTGTTGTTTCGCTACGTACCAACGATGGCGCTAAATACTCTGACACGCAAACTATTACCATCACTGTTAATCAAAATGCGCCGCCAGTGCTTATTTTTGAAGGACTGCAAACCCGCATAGCTGTTGTTGGCAACCCCGTTACGTTTGATGTTAGCCAAAGTTACGATCCAGAAGGTACCGCGCTTAATTTTACTTGGGTACTTATTAAGCCTGATGGTTCAAATGCAGCTTTAACAACTACAGATCAAAGCACCACACAATTTACACCTGATATTGCTGGCATCTACAGCAGCGCTATTGTTATTGAGGATGCTGATGGTAATTCGAAAAATATGCTTTTCATCACCTCAGCAACAGACACAGCAATACTTACAGGTACTGTAAAAGGGCAAATTACTGATACCCAAAAAATAGGTATAGCTAATGCTAAGTTGCTAATTAATGGAGTAGAGCATACAACGGATGCAAGCGGCGTGTTTGATACAGTAACTGCGTTAGAAGAAGGCGCAAAAACCACAATTACAATTGCAGATGAAAGGTTAGCAAGCGGCGAATATAAGTCGGTAGCAATTACACAAAATGACTTTACCTTAAATTTAGGCCAATCAAGCTTACCGATAGTGCAAGATGTTGAAGTATCTGTATTCGTATGCCCAGAGTTTACTGGTCCTGATACAGTAAATTTACGCTTTAAAATGGTTGATACTATTTTAACTTCAAGCAGCTTTGAGTTTCAGTTTGACGAAACAAAATCTTTGGTATTGCCAAAAAGTAATGGCACCTACCTAGATGCCACCTTGAATATTGCACTTCCTAGCAGCGCAATTTATGAGGTAACGGTCACTGAGGATACTGTGAGTAATACAACTGGTGCAAACACAACTATTTACTACTCTCAAGCCACTCCAAACCTAGCAATAATAAGTATTTGTAATATCTAAAATAATCATCTAAGCCACTTTAACCTTTGTTGAAGTGGCTTATAAGCCTTCTCTATCGACCCCACAATATTAATAACCACTCGAATTTAGTCCATTTGACCAATTATTCGTTATGCTTATCAGCAATGAAAAATTAAAACTAATAAAAACAGCTTGTTAAACTTTGGCTTTATTTTTGCTATTAAAATCATAAGCTGTAAATCTAATTAAAAAAATGAGAACCAATATAATGATCAACAAACGTCTGTCTTCGCTAACTAAAGCCCTTCCTATTACCGCTAGCCTATTATTGCTCAGTGGCTGTATTGTGCATATTTCAACCTCAGGCTCCAATGTACAACAGCAACAACAACTCTCACTGTCAGCAGCGCAGTTACAGCAACTTTCTATTGATGCTGAATCGGGGTCATTGCAAATAATTGGCTCAAGCACCGCCACTGAAATCACCGTAGATGCGACTATTTATACAGCAAAGATAGATGACGCTTACACACTCACTCTAGAACAAGTAGGCAACAAAGCAGTATTAATTGCAAAAGACTACAACCCAACAGGCATGGTTGTATACCAAGGTAATTCGCCAAGTATCGATTTAGTTGTGACTGTACCAAGTGCATTTAACCTTGATATAGATGATGACTCTGGCGATATTAATATAGCTAGTGTGCAAGGCAATATCGAAATAGACGATGACTCAGGCAGCATCACTATTAATCAAGGGCACAATGTTACGATTGATGATGATTCTGGGGATCTCGATTTGCAGAATATCACCGGTAATATTGAAATCAGTGACGACTCAGGCAGCATCAATATTCGAGATGTACGTGGTAACCTGGTTATCGAAGATGACTCTGGCGATATCACCCTGACCAACATCACCGGCAGTGTCGATATTGACGATAACTCTGGCAGTATTAATGCCAAAACTCTAGGCAATTACATCACAATTGAAGATGAATCTGGCGACATTTATGTTGAACACGTTAATGGCCTAGTCACGATTGAAGACGGCTCAGGCAGTATTCGCGTCAATGACAGTAAAGGCCTAACTATTATTGAAGCTGGCTCAGGCGATTTAAGCATTGATAATATCAACGGCCCAGTAAAACTAAATTAATACTAAGTTTTTATAGCCGGTGCTTCGAATATTACAAAACGAAGAATTGGCTAACTTTAGCCTATAATTACCTGTTTTTAGATTTTAATATTACCCACTAATGCCCAGCATACGATTGCTTCCGCCCTTATTGCACCCAGTATCACTTTTTCAGAATACGGATTGGCATGATGTCTAAGGCAGCCTCAGCACAACCCTATTTATAGCCCCTTAGAATAAAACCACCCCTAATCATTTTGAGGTTGAAGATTGAAGAAGAAACAAATATTCTTTGGATGTTTTTCCTACTTTTTTATTACACATTAACAAGTAGCAATTACTTTATATCGCTTTACCTCTTAATGCATAGAATCAAAATACTCGCCTTTGTGCTGATAGATCGTTCAATTTTAATTAATTGAGTAAATAATAAAAATATAATATTAAGGAATAATATGATTAAAAGAACAGTTGTTCACTTAGCTTTATTGGTATCTTCAAATAGCGTATTCGCTCAAACTCAACCTTCATATGCTGAACAAATAGACGCACTTTTTAGTGATATATCTGACAATATCCCTGGTTGTACCGTTGGCGCTATTAAACAAGGAGAGCTCATACATCAAGCTGGATATGGGTCAGCAAACCTTGAACTAAATGTACCTTTAGATGGCAATCATATTCATCGTATCGCCTCTGTATCAAAACAATTCACAGCGATGGCCGTATTACTTTTGGCTGATGAAGGAAAAATAAAATTAGAGGACGACATTCGTGAACACTTGCCCGAATTACGTGATTATAAAAACAAAGTAACAATTAACTCGATGCTTGGGCATTTCTCGGGCATGGGTGATTACGACTTTGTGGATGACCTAACAGATGAAAAGGCAATGGATTTACGCTCTTCCGCGGGAGGGCCATTTAGGCTTGGCAATCAAGATTACCTGAGTATTAAAGAGTTTTACGATTATGTAAAAACAGTGCCATTAAGAAGAGCACCCGATCAACAATGGGAATATAGCAACTACGCGTATTTTTTACTTTCGATGCTGGTCGAAAAAGTTTCAGGGGAATCATTAAGAACATATTCCGATAAACGTATATTTAAACCTCTTGGTATGAAGCATACCTTTTTTAGTGATGATAGCACTGAGATAGTCGCTAATAGAGCCAGTGGGTACAGTAAAAACAAAAGTGGTGAATACTTTACAAATATGACCAATTTATTTTGGGTCGGCGATGGTGGCTTACATACAAATATTGAGGATATGCTGCTATGGGATCACTATTTTTATAGCCCTACTTTAGGCAAACAGCCGCATGCTTTACTTAAGCATTTTAATACGCCTAATAGCCAACATTTAACAAGAGGCTCTTTGTATGCAAACGGGCAAGGGGTTGAAGAAAAAGACGACGGTAAAGTTTTTTCCCACGGCGGTGGCTGGCTAGGTGTAGCAACGCACTATCAACGCATCCCTGACAAGCAACTCTCCGCAATAGTTTTTTGCAACGATGACACGCTTAACCCTACTGAATATAGTAAAAAGATTATAGAAATTATTTCTAATTAACCATTAAATGAAGCACAAGCGACCTAAAGTTAAGACCTTATGTCGCTTGTTTAACCAACTCTCAGGGCTTATTCTGCGCTTCCTACCCAAGCCCTCGAATAGCAGCTCAAAGTAATCAATGCGCTGAATTCTACATACTGGGTGGTTTAAGCACTTAGTTAAGAGCCACACCAAACAAGTGACACTTCACGCTAGTTTCTTAGTTTTTACTGCGCTAAACTAGCGATAACTAAGTAGAATGAGCGTTTATTTTGTCAGCAAACTTACCACTTCGTCAGCCCTTTTCTGTGCTGGTGGTTATTTATAAAAACAATAAAGACTGTTTATTGATTCAACGCACTGACGACGCTAATTTTTGGCAATCAGTCACAGGTGGCATCGATGAAGGCGAAAGCCCTACAACAACCGCCTACCGCGAATTACTTGAAGAAACCGGCATTGATGCACGGTCATTAGGTTTAACCATTCGCAATCACCAAAAGACCAACCAATATACTATCCGCGAAAACTGGCGTCATCGTTATCATGCCAACGCGCTTATTAATACCGAGCATGTGTTTAGTGTTTGCGTCCCAGATGATATCGTCATCATACTCGATCCTAAAGAACACACTGACTACGAATGGCTACCGCAACAACAAGCCGCAAACAAAGCATGGTCACCGAGCAACCGCGACGAGATATTGGCTCTATAAGCTCCTATCTCTTAGCTATTTTAGCGGTAATCGTTCATATTTATCACAGCCACTATTGAGCCTAAAGCGTGTATTGCCTACAATAGCGCACAATCTATTCTTTGCAGATCACAATTATGACTGACACAAATAAACCTGAACTACCTGATCAACTTTCGATCAACCCTCGTAGCCCACATTATGTGGAAGCCGTTTTTGATCACGACATTGGTATTCGCCACAATGGCAAAGAGCGCTCAGACGTTGAAGAATACTGCATCAGCGAAGGCTGGATCAAAGTGGCAGCACCAAAAGCGTTAGATCGCCGCGGCCAACCACTTTTAATTAAAGTAAAAGGCACTGTTGAAGCGTTTTATCGTTAATACCTAACGGTAAACAAAAGCTCAACGTTGCAGCTTACGATGAATATTAACGTATCCGTCGTAAGCACAACACCATATTAGCGATCTATTCGTACTAACTCGTCACGTTGTGCTAAATGCTGCGGCAATACTAAACCCCACACCAAACCGATCGCGAACAACCCTTTTAACACCCACCAGCCAATATCCAATTGCCCTTTTTCTAAAGCAAAATTTGCAGAGCCAGGAAATGCATGATGATTGTTATGATAACTTTCGCCCATAGTTAATAATGCAGCAAAAGGCACGTTATAGCCTTGAACATATGCTTGCTCAACATGCCAATCCCTTTGCCCATGATTATGTGCAAAATAACCAATTAACCAATGCCCAACCACAGATACACTCACTCTAAGGCATACACCCCACACCACCCAAGAGACACCGCCCAGCCAAAATAATAGCAGCGCTAAAGGGAGTTGTTGCAGCATCCATGTTCTTTGCATCCATAAATACACGCGACTATTGGCCACACTCGATTCAATATTAAAGCTTGGTGGATCGGCAAGTTTTATATCGCAAAAGAGCAAAAAAAGACTACAGACTAACCTTCACACTCTGCCATTGGCCTTTCATAGGCCTTTTTACTCTTTGTTTTACATGCTTTTTAATACTTTTAGTTACAAAAATGCAAAGTTTTGTCCTGCTAGGGCATATTGTTGATCTATAATACCGATCTAAGCAAAAGCTTTCGTATAACAACAACACTGAAGAGATATAAATGAGTGATTTAACCGCAATAGCCAATTTATCAATACTGTTAGTTGAGCCTTCCGATGTGCAACAAAAGTTGATAATAAAATCACTGACTCAGAGCGGTGTAACTCAAGTTGAAACAGCTAACACACAAGCCCAAGCTTTAGCGTTGCTTGATAGCTATCAGCCTGATTTAGTGATCAGTAGCATGTATTTTTCTGACGGCACCGCTGATTCACTTTTACAGAAAATACGCTCAACACCACAAACTGAGCATCAAGCGTTTATGTTGGTATCAAGCGAGCGCAACAAAAAATATTTAGAGCAACTAAGGCAATCTGGGGTATTAGCTATTCTACCCAAGCCATTTAGCGCCGAAGCAATTACCCGTGCGCTTAAAGCAACATTAGATATTATTAGTGAAGAAGAAGTTGAATTAGAGCATTTTGATGTCACTTTGCTGCGCGTGCTTGTTGTTGATGATAGCCGTTTTGCGCGTAAGCATATTATAAGGGTGCTTGCAGGTATGGGGATCCCTGCACCTGTTGAAGCAGAAGATGGAAAAAAAGCTGTAGAACTGCTTAATGAACAGTCGTTCGATTTAATTGTAACCGACTACAACATGCCTGAAATGGATGGCAAAGAACTGACCGAAACAGTAAGAAGCTCAGCAACCTATTCGCATATTCCGGTTCTAATGGTAAGTTCGGAAGCCAACGAAACTCATTTAGCAAACATTGCCCAAGCGGGTGTAGATGCCATTTGTGACAAGCCATTTGAACCCGCAACAGTAAGAGAGCTGCTGTTTAAAATTATGTCTTAATATACCCATAGCATTAAATTAATGACCTGTTATTACAGTTTAATAACAGGGAAATAACTCATACGGTTAGTGAGTCATTTCACCTATAAAACTCTCCATTTTGGGTCTTTAAAGCTTTTCGTAACCATGTGAAGATTTATGATCAATAACCACCGCATTATGAGCATGTAAACTTTCTTGATGCTCAACCTTAAACCAATAGTCGATGACTTGCCCATTATTTTCTAGCGCTAGTTTTAAACGTCTTGCTGCGTCTTCACAGAACATGAGGTTTTCAGCATTTAATTTTGCAAACGCTTGTTCGTCTTCGCGTTTTACTGCGGTTTGCACAGGTGTGCCTATCACTTCTTCTAAGTTTTTAATCAACGTTTCAAGGTTCGGCAACGCATTATTTTGCAGGCGTAATTTTAAATAGGCATATGAACGCTGACTATGTGGTGTTGCAACTGAACCTTGCTGCGAGGTAACCCAATCTAAAAGCTGCTCTTTAGATATAAGATCCTGACTAAACTGTGAAGTAATGGCATCACTCATTGCCTGCCTTGATAAAGCCGCAGAACAAGGACATGTACTTGAATAAGGAATGGTCAGTGACAACTCCATATTCATTTGTTCATTAATGTATTCACAACGAATACTCACAGGATAAGTTTGATAACCAAATTGATCACTGAGCAACGCAGGTTTGCGAATTGTTAATTCAAACGCTAATTGCAGTCGTGCAGCAAGGCTTAATCCTTGTTGAGACTCGACTAGCTCTTTTAAAAGAGCAGCCAACACACCTACACTTAATTGCTCTCGCGCCAAAATATCTTTTACCCTTAGATACAACCGCGACATATGTATGCCTTTCGCGTCAGCTTTATCTAAACTTACAAATACATCCGCTTTTGCTGCAATTGATGAGCTGGGTTGTTCAATAATATTTAAAGGAATGGCAATGCCTTCCATACCAACCCATTTTAATGGTAAGGCTGCCCCGGCGCGCTGCCCAGATGCAATATCAGGTAATTGTAATTTCATATTTTAACTACTATTCACTTTTAACGATTAAATAACAAAGGCATTGCAATGCCAGTCGTGTCTATTAGCTGCTGGCCATCAAATACTTGTTTACCATTAACCCACGTGGCCATAATTTTTGCCGGGAATCGATGACCGTCAAAGGGGGTCCATTCACAGTGGTAGCGGGTGCTTGTATGATTGACTAAGGTTTGCTGATTTGTATCAACTAAAACCAGATCGGCAAAATAGCCTTCACGAATAAAACCACGATCTATTATGTGGTAACGCAATGCAGGATTATGGGCTGTTTTTTCAACGACCTGCTCTAGTGTTAAGCGCTGTTGCTCTACGTGTTCAAGCAAAGTTAATAATGCATGTTCAACCAAAGGCAGGCCTGCTGGTGCTTGACTATAAGGAACCTGTTTTTCACTCCAAGTATGTGGAGCATGATCGGTTGCAATAATATCAATTTGACCATTTATAACTGCATTGAGTAGGGCATCGCGGTCGCTTTTTGCTTTGATTGCTGGATTACATTTAATCAAATTACCTTGCTTTGCATAATCCTCTGCACTGAACCACAAATGATGAACACAGGCCTCAGCAGTTATATGTTTATTACGAATATCACCCGCTGAAAACAAGCTAAGCTCTTTTTCTGTGGTGATATGCAATACATGTAATTGCGACTGATACTTTTTAGCCAATGCAACAGCATAAGATGATGAGGCATAGCAAGCCTGCGTATCTCGGATAATAGGGTGATCGTGTATGTCTAAGGTTTTCCCCTGCAACTTACCAAGGTTTTTTTCAATAACACGACCATCTTCACAGTGGGTCACAATTAAAATTGGGCTCTCTTTAAAAATTGCATCTAACGCATCAGGGTGCTCAACAAGTAAATCCCCTGTGGATGCCCCCATAAAAACTTTTACGCCACAATGGCGAGTTGGATCAAGCCTTTTAATTTGCTCTAAATTATTTTCAGTAGCACCTAAATAAAAGCTATAGTTTGCCAATGAGCTGTCGCGACCTAGCGCAAACTTATGCTCCAGTGCCTCAATCGTGGTCGTTGACGGGCTTACATTTGGCATTTCCATAAAACTAGTGATGCCACCTGCAACGGCTGCGCGCGATTCACTGCCAATATTGCCTTTATGAGTTAAACCAGGTTCGCGAAAGTGCACCTGATCATCAATCATTCCAGGTAATAAATAACACCCATTTGCTGCAACTACATGGTCATTCGCTTGTGCGGGTATATCCGCCGCTATTTTATCGATACGCCCACCAACAATGCGCACATCAAGAACCTGCGACTTACCCTCATTGACTACACAGGCATGTTTAATTAATGTGGCTTTCAATTTACTTGCTCTGACATGCTAGCTGAACACGGACAGTCTTCATTATTTTTGGCTATACACTGACGAAAATTAAACCAATGGGCAACAGCAATAAAAGCCGCACCTAATAGCGTAAACCCTTTCTCGCCTAACTCACCGAATAACGCCTCACCAGCGGTCACTGCGAGTACCATTAAAATCACACCAACAAGCCCTGACACCATATAGCGAAAACGTTTATGCTTTTTACAACCTAAACTTAATGCAAGTATGCTTGTAGGTATTACAGCTGCCAATATCCATAAATGGAACTGTTCATTATCAAGTTGTAAGGCAGCAAAGCTAGGTAAAAGTGTTAGTAAAATAGGTGTGGCAAAACAATGAACTGTGCATACCATTGAAAGACCTATAGCAAGCTTATCCATTACACTTTGTGTCGATTTCATTCTATTTCCTCTAATTGGACTGCGGCAATTTTGGCTTGCATTGGCAACATAATCCCGAAATCTCTAACTGCGAACCCGCCGGCGAAAAACCTGTAAGCTCCAAATGTTCAAACAAAGCCTTCACCTTGTCATTATCATCATTCATCTCGGTCACTTTGTTACATGAAGCACAAATTAAAAACATAGATAACTGATGCTGGCATCCATCATTGGCATGACTGCATGCCATAAATTTATTCTCTGATTTTAATCTATGTACCAAGTTGACCGATTCTAAAACATCTAAAATCCGATAAACTGACATAGCCAAAATCGGCACATCCATCACCTTATTGAATTGGTCAGTAAGTTCATAAGCCGACAAAGGCTTATTTGCATGGAGTAAAATTTCGAGTACCTGCTGACGTTTTTCAGTCAGTTTTTTTCCTGATGTTTCGCACTTAATATTTGCAAAACGAATCGCTTTTTTAACTTGCCGTTGATTCACTTTGACCACACTAACTCAGGCTTACTCAACTCAAACTTTGCCATTCCTTGCCCCTTATCATGATTCCATTTCGTGTAAACCTGTTCCATTTGCGCCAAACATTAATTAATTTTTCTATTGATACAATATAACATTTCAAGCACAATTGATATAGTATAACATTCACTAAGGTAGTCAAATGAAACGAAGATCTCAATTAGCTGTGTTGATAGCGGCTTTATTACCCGCAAGTGTGCTTGCAAAATCCATTGAAGGCGTTGTGTTAAACAAGCAAGGTAACGTTGTTGCCAACGCAACAGTAGAAGTTGAAGGCTCAGACATAAAAGTTACAACGGATGCAAACGGCAAATTTGTAATAACGGGCTTAAAAGACGGTTTAAAAGAACTTCACGTTGTTGCCCCAGGTTATGCTCACCTTCATCGCGATATCATGCTCAATACCAGTGATAGCCAATCGGTTGCTTTTAATTTAGAGCGCTCACCAATTGAAGTTATTGACATTGAAGCAACCCCAATTCATATGTCAGCAATGGAATCTGCCTCTCCGGTGAGTGTTTTATCCGGTGAAAAATTAAGACGCGAACAAGCCGCAACACTCGGTGACAGCTTGGAAAGACTGCCAGGTGTTAATACTAATTTTCACGCCAAAGTCGCCAGCACCCCAATTATTCGAGGCTTAAGTGGACCTCGAGTTCTGATCACTCAAAATGGCCTTGATGTGAGTGATGTATCAAGAGTGGGTCCAGACCATTCAGTTGCTTCAGAGGCGTCAACTGCACAACAAATAGAGGTATTACGCGGCCCTGCAACGTTATTTTACGGCAGCGGTGCAATTGGCGGGGTAGTCAATGTGGTAGATAATCGCGTACCAACAGACAGTTCAACTCGTGGTGAATGGAATGTAGAGCACAACTCGGTTGATGACCAAACCGTTGCTTCTTTTAATGCCACCACAGGCACTGATTCGTTTGCTTTTTATGCTGATGCATTTTGGCGAGAAGCGAATGACTATGAAATACCCGTCGCTGCTGAATTAGCACATGACGATCATGACCATGCAGAACACCATAGTGATTATGTTGTAAAAAACAGCAACGAAGAGTCTGACGGCTTTACTGTTGGCGCCAGCTATTTATTCGATCAAGGCTTTATTGGTTTAGCCATCGAGCAATTTAATCGTCAATACGGCATTCCGGGTCACTCTCACGGTGGTGAAGACGAGCACAGTGATGAAGAAGAAAGCGTATTTGCCGATTTAGAACAAACTAAAGTGCAACTATTAGGTGAATACAACCTAGATAGTAAATGGCTTAATAAAATCAACCTACGTGCAGGTTTTACTGATTACGAACACGCAGAAATTGAACATGGCTCAGTTGGTACCACATTTAAAAATGAAACCAACGAATTACGCGTAGACATTTTGCATAATCAATTTAATGAGTGGAATGGCGGCATTAGCTTTCATTACAAACAAAGTGATGTTGAAGCACAAGGCTCAGAAGCGTTTACCCCTCCTTCACAAACACAAAGCTATGCCATTGCACTAATGGAAGAAAGACACTTTGGTGATTTTTTAGTGCAATTAGGTGGCCGCGCCGAACGCGTAACTATCGATGCAGATAACGTATTACTACCTAGTATTGATGCCCACGCGCACGACGACGTAGGTGGACATGACGACCATGATCACGGCCATGATGAACACAGCAACGCAACTCGCGTATTTGACGCAAAGCATGAATTTACCCCTGTTAGCTTATCTGCTGGCGTAGTCTGGGACTTTGCTCCTAGCTATAATTTAGGCTTGTCATTGTCGCGTTCAGAGCGTGCACCATCAGCATCAGAGTTATTGTCGTTCGGCCCTCATATTGGTACTGCAACCTATGAAGTCGGCGCATTGTTTGATATTCATGAAGACGGCCATTTAGGCTTATCTGATCACACCATTGATTTAGAAACCGCCAATAATATTGACCTAACCTTTCGTAAAACCCAAGGCGATATAGGCTTCATTTTTAATGCCTTCTATAACCAAGTAGACAACTATTATTATCAAGTTGAAACTGGCTTATACGCTGAAAGTGGCCACGACCACGGGAATGACCATGATCACGGTGACGAGCATGATCATTCATCTGAATTACCTGTTTATTTATTCAAGACGGACGATGTAACTTTACACGGTTTTGAAGCGCAAGTTGCATGGCAGTTAACCAACGAGTTCAAGCTTGAGCTATTTTCAGATTACGTGCGCGCTCGCCTTGACTCAGGTGGAAATCTACCGCGTACGCCGCCACTGCGTTTCGGTACAGAGTTTAGCTACCAAACCGAAAAACTCAGTGCTCACATTCATGCCACTCGCTACCAAGAGCAAGACCGTACCGCTCCTGAAGAAACTGCTACCGATGGTTACACCTTGGTCAATGCCAGTATTTCTTATGATTTGTCGGTACTCAATCAAGACCTTTCTTTGTACCTACGAGGCACAAATTTAACAAACACAGAAGCCCGTGTGCATAGCTCATTCTTAAAGAATATTGCGCCACGCCCAGGCCGTAGCTTTGCATTAGGCATTCGTGGCTATTTCTAAGCCATAAAAATTATAAATTAAAGGAAACTAACATGACCAAACTATTCAAACTAAAACTTATTGCACTTGCAATTAGCAGTACATTAATTACAGCCTGCGGCGATGCAGAAACCAACATTGTTGAAAAAGATCCAATTGCAGTGCCTGATGACGGCCATGATCACGGTGATGGTGGCGACCACGGCGATGGCTATACAATCGACTCATTAGGAAGACTCGCTGTACTTGCCGCTGATAGCAACGCAGCCAGCTTTTTTGACTTAGACGACAATAAACTGCTTGAAACATTCACCCTAACACATGATTCAAATACGCTGTCAGTGTCTCCTGATTTTCGTTATGCACTTATTGCAAGTCGCAGCCAAGATTACCTTGGCTTTATTGATGGTGGCTTATGGCGTGAAGATCACGGTGCACACCTACATGACTACGAACAAAGCCCTGTACTTAGCAGTTATGAACTAACCAGCGGCAGCCGCCCTACCCACCTCGTTAATCACGATGGTAAATTAGCTATATTTTATGATGGTGATACAGACTCAGGCACAACCGCCTCAGTAGCGGTTCTAACCGACAACGATATTACAAACGCAACAGCGGCATTACCAAGCATTAGCTACAATATAAATATGCACGGTGTAGCGCAGCCACGCGGCGAGCACGTATTATCAACAATTCGTCGCGATGATGCACAGAGTACATCAAACGCTAAGATTCTGCCTGATCAAGTCGGTGTTTACCACCTTCACGATGGCGAATACGAACTAGAGCAAACACTTGAACTTACTTGCCCAGATTTACACGGTGCAGCACAAAACCACGACACCATCGCATTTGGTTGTAGTGACGGCGTGCTATTAGCGCATCAACATAATGACGAGTACGAAGCTGTAAAAGTGGCCAACATTGATGCTGTAGGCGATCTACGAATTGGTCGATTATACGGCCACGAAAAAAGCGATACATTTATTGGTATAGCTTCGGGTCATGGCGGCGGCGCTGCTGTACTGTTAAGTATCAACCCAAGCGACGCTGAAATGGAAGCGTTAGAATGGCAACTAGCCGATGGCGCAAGTGCGGTATCTTACTCTTTCTCAGCCAATGGCGAGCACTTTTTAGTACTAGACAGCCTAGGCTTTTTAAATGTACTTGAGGCACATGCGCACGACGGTCACACGCACTGGGAACTAGCAGGTCAAGTTGATATCACTGAACAAGACGTAACAACCATGCCTGAGGGTATGAAGTTTAGTATGACAGTAGCACAAAACGGTCACTTTGCTTACGTTGCAGACCCAATTGCTCAACACGTTGTAAAAGTGCACTTAGAAGACCTAGAAGTGGAAGGTGAACTAGAGCTTACATTCCCACCAGCGGCTATTACTTGGTTAGGTATTGCACAAGAGGAAGAACACGCTCACGAACACTAGGTTTATGAGCGTACATAACATCGTGAATGCTGATAGAACGCCTATAGTATGAGACGCTAATACCGAACAATACTGTAAATTGTTCGGTATTTTTACTTATTTAATAAAGCGCTTTATTAATCTAAAAATTAGGTATAGCAATAGATTTGCGATTCAAAGGTTAATTTGGGATAGTTAACGCAAATTAATGGACTTAACTTTTTATGAACGCTTATTCATACCTATTGTTTTTCTTTTCATCATTAGGCGCATTCAACGGCGTTATATTGGCGCTATGGCTATTTGTACGTAGAAATAAACAACCTTCAGACATATGGCTAGCTACCCTGCTGCTACTAATCAGTGTTCGTATTGCTAAATCAGTCGCCTTTTATTTTATACCCACACTCGATAAAAGTATTTTACAAATAGGGCTGACCGCATGCTGCCTACTTGGCCCCTGCTTAGTTGTCTACACCTATACGAAATCAACATCAGCCACTGAAAATAACCTCCCTAGCAGGCTACTAATTTTTCTAGCGGGGGTTATTTTGACTATTGGGATGGTTTATCCCTACAGTGCAAATCTTGAATTATGGCAATACTGGCTATACCGAGGCTCAAGCTATCTATGGTTTGTCTGCCTTATAATCGCAAGCTACCTTTATTATTCTCGCTTTCAAGAAGTAGCCAGTAATTGGAAGCAGCTTCTTTCTGAGCAAACATTTATCACTATCGTTGGGTGTAGCTTAATTTGGCTGGCGTACTTTACTGCCTCATATACATCTTATATTATGGGAGCGATCAGTTTTTCGGTCGTCTTATATTTATCGTTAATAATACTGTTAAAACCACCTTCGCCTTCATCGAATAAAGTAGATAAATACGCCAATAATAAATTGTCTAAAGAGCAGGCAGAACAGTACTCTATTTTGCTAAATCAATTGATGGCTAAAGATCAGCTGTATATCGATCCACAGTTAACTTTGCCTCGCTTGGCTAAACGGTTGTCAACATCGCATACTGTTTTATCGCAATTGCTCAATAAGCACTATCAAATGAACTTTAAACAATACGTCAATAGTTTGCGCGTGGCATGTGCAAAAGAGCTATTGCTTGCACGCCCAAACACCAGTATTGATGATATTGCAGAGCAAAGCGGTTTTAGCGCACCATCCACATTTTATAATGCGTTTAAACAACAAACTGGATTGACTCCAAATAAGTTTAGAACTCTCAATTTATAATTCGAGACTCCTAAAATATAAACTAATTCATTGTTTTAAATATAGTTAGCTTAAATTGAAGGCACAATCAATTAAGAGCTTATAACTGTGAAAACAATCATTAAAATTTTTACATTACTACTGATAATCACTCAGTTTTCAACCTTAGCGAATAACTCTAAGCAACAGCAAGCAGTGCAAGAGGTCATTCAAAAATACATAAACGGTACAAGCAATGCAGATCCAACTTTAATAACTTCAGCATTTCACCCTAAAGCAAGCCTAATTCTGAGTCATCCTAATAAACCCTTTTGGCAAGTTACGGCAAAGGAATTTGCAAGTTGGTTTAAAACAAAAAAAGTAACGCGAACAGGTGCCATTCTTTCAATAACAGTTGATAACGATATAGCCACGGCTCGTGCAAAAATAACGACCGCCTCACCCGTAAAACAATACATCGATCAGTTCTTACTAAAACGCTTTTCTGATGGCTGGAAAATTGTTAGTAAAACAGCCAACCAACTGGATATTACGCAATCAGAACAGGTTTTAGCTGCGATGGATAAACGTGTGTTATTTATAGTATCGAGCGCCGACTTTCATGGCGACTCAGCCCTAGCTACTGGCACTAGCTTTTCTGAATTAGTAGAAGCTTATGACGTATTCATAAATGCAGGGTATCAGGTTGATGTTGTAAGTAGCAAAGGGGGTACCTTACCACTAGCCTATATTAATACTTCAGATAAAACACATCGCCAATACATTTATAATCAAGATTTTATGTACAAGTTAGCGTACACATTAGCACCTGAACAAGTCGACCCTGAAAAGTATTTAGCTGTTCACTATGTTGGTGGCGGTAATGCGATGTATCAGGTCGCGGAAAACAAAAACATTCAAGCAATTTCTATGCATGTTTACGAACAAAATAAAGGGATAATTTCGGCTGTTTGCCATGGCACCGCAGGTATCGTTAATCTCAAACTGGCTAGTGGCGAGTACTTAGTCGCAGGGCGTAAAATTACAGGCTACCCAACAGCCTTTGAAAAAACAGACGCCGCTTATTATCAACAATTTCCCTTTGCGATAGACAACCTCATTAAACAACGCGGTGGAATATTCAATTATGGGCAACGAAACCAATCATTTATTGAAGTTGACGGACGGATTATTACCGGTACAAATTATCAATCTTCACGAGAAGTAGCCCAAGCGATGGTTAAACAACTAAATAACATGTAATTTAACTTTAAACATGTTTTTAACTTCCCAATAAAAAAGCCGACGTATGTCGGCTTTTTTGTGTCTATTAATTGCGCCCTCTCCAGCCACTCCATACATCATCTATATCATCGGTTTTATTTTTTTTCTTTTTCTTACCTGTGCCTTCAGGTTTTGCCATTGGCTTATCATTTTTAAGCGCCTGTGCTGCATCAAGGTTGGCTTGGTTTACGGCAAAGCCTGTAACCTCTTCGCGCTCTAAACGTAGCTTGTTTTTCTTCTCGATGATTCTAAAGTGATGAAAGTCTTCATAATCAATTAGTGATAACGCTAAACCTACTTCACCAGCACGGCCACTTCGGCCAATACGGTGCATGTAATCAGCGGGGCTGCGTGGTAGGTTAAAGTTTATTACCACTGGCAGCTTTTCAATATCTAAACCACGGGCGGCAATATCGGTTGCAATCAGTACTTCAATTTCGCCATTTTTAAACTTTTCGATTACCCGAGAACGCTCGCTTTGGCCTTTATCACCATGGAATACTTGCGCATTCACGCCGCGCTTTTCAAGTTTGCTGGCTAAGTGCTCACAATCTTTTTTGGCGTTCACAAAAATCAGCGCTTGGCGCCATTTGTGAGTTTTAATTAAATGCGCTAAAACCGTGGTTTTTTCGCCTTTGTTAACACTAAACACGCGCTGTACAAGTGTGCTCTCTTCTTTGTTTTGTACTTGTATTTCAACTGGATTATTTAGCAGCTCTTGCGTTAATTGTGTTACTTGCTCAGGAAAGGTCGCTGAGAACAACATAGTTTGCTTTTTAACTGGCATTAATGCCAATAGCTCAGCAAGTTCTTCGGTAAAGCCAAGGCTTAGCATACGGTCGGCTTCATCAAGCACAAGGGTATTTAATTTATCGAGCTTAATCGCATTGCTTGAGATTAAATCGAGCAAGCGACCTGGTGTTGCCACAATAATATCAGCGCCACCACGAAGTGCCTGCATTTGGGTATTAACCGACACACCACCAAACACCGCCACCGTTTTAATCGCGCCATTAAAATTTGCAGAATACGACTTAACACTATCGGCCACTTGCGTAGCAAGCTCACGAGTCGGCACTAAAATAAGCCCTGTTACAAAGTTACCCTTACTTGCAGTACTTTTAGCGCCCTGCTCTAGGAAAGCTTTTTGCAACATAGGTAATGCAAACGTTGCTGTTTTACCTGAGCCGGTATTCGCCCCAGCAATTAAGTCACTTCCCGCCAAGATACTTGGAATTGCTTTTGCCTGAATCGACGTAGGTTGCGTGTATTCAAGATCAGACAATCGAGCAATTAGCTCTGGAATAAGGCCAAGTTCGTTGAAATTACTAGGGTTTGCGGCTGAGGTCATAAAAAGTGCGGCTCATTACTAAAAATAGCCTGCAATTTTAGCGTATTTATTGCCCGTTAAGTAGGGATAAGTGATTTTAATGTGTTTTAGGTAATGGCACGTGTGGTGGTGTGCGCTACGAATACCGCGAAAATTAATCTATTCATGCGCAGGCTTAACTAAGCCTGCGTTTTTATCAATGGGGTATCTTGGCTTTTTAAGAACTCAACGGCCTTAGCTTGATATTCTTTAATAAAAGATTCTGAGGTTAATTTTTCTACCGTTGATAAAGCAGACTGCGCATATCCAACAACTTTACTAAAAGAGCGAGGGTGCTCTTTTCGCATTTGTTGTGCTTCCTTAACACCAAGTTCAAAAAATGCTGTTATATCGATTTTATCACTTGAAGAAAAACCTCTGTTCTGGAAGTTGATCCCTTCAAGAGAGCCCTTTACATCCATAACATCCCCCCAAAATGCTCCTCTGAGGCTTTCTGTGTTACCGCTTGCTCTTTGTGTATCCGACTCAAGTTTTCTCACCGCATCGACTATCCCTTTGAATTCATTGATCGACATATTACTAAAGTCAAAGCCTTCAGGATTAAGCAGCGCACTATAGGGTGAGCTTTTTTGTGCTCCTCCGGTAAATGCAGCAATCGCTTCTGCTTCTGGTTCTACCTCTTTTTTAGCATCTGCCACTTGCTGCTGAGGAGCTATCGGCGCTTTGGGTTGATTTGTAGTAGTCAGACTTACCGCTTGATGAATATTAAAATTAATAGTCATAAAAGTTCCTTTTTTAGTTGTTCTGCATTCAAGTATTTCTGTATCGGCTGACTTACTTATTAGTTTAGGACCTACTTTAGGTAATTCATTAAAACGTGACATTTCAGCGCCCCTTTTTCAGGAACAAAATATTACTGTAACATTCTCTTCGGCATGCAAAGTGTCACTATCTATATTGGAAATTATCTAAAACTCAAAGGACTAAGATGAAACTTACACATTTACTCAACGCTATTATCCTCACTGCTTTAACCGCGACTAGCACTTTAGCTATGGCTACAGTAGAAAGTGAATTAACAAAACGAGCCGAGGCAGTGGCAAAAGCCGAAGGTATAACAATGGCTGAATTACTTGATCGCTCTGAATTGGGTGAGCTGGATGTCAACCAAAGAGCCGCTGAGTTAAATCCACAATGGGCGAGTTCACGCTGTGAAACATATAAATACACCAAATATGCCAGCGTTAAGATAGATGAAGAAGCTACACTAGCGCGATTTTCAAGTTTTGGAGGTGGATGTAACTCATTCTTTTTCACTATCGAAAAAAATTACGATGGTCATGATATGGAGCTCGTTTTATATCGTGACAATCGAATTATTGACTCTGGCACCCATATTGGCCAATATTTAAGTAGTGGTAGTTATATACTAAAACTCAGAAATAATGGTGGCGGTAATGGTACGCGTGGTGGTGTGCGCTACGAATACCGCGAAAATTAATCTATTCATGCGCAGGCTTAACTAAGCCTGCGTTATTAACGCATTTATTGCCCGTTAAGTAGGGATTAGTGATTTTATTGATGCGTTAAAGGGGCATCAATGGCTTGAAATTGATATAACTGGAATTCACTCATAGCAAAAATCACAAAAAATAATAATGCATCGAGGCTAGCGAAAAAGGCTTTTTAAGGCAAATAAACTACTCTCATATACCTGAATAAGTTCGACATCTTGTTATTATTGTTCTGCTAATTGCTACTATTACTTTTTGTTGATGGCGCGCAAAGCGGCGATACTGTCTTGTAGCCCTTGATCTTCTTTTAAAGCACGACGCTTTATTTCATAGTTTTCGTAAGCCTGTCTAGCTTTAATATCTGCCTGTTGTTTCGAAATATGACCCCTACCTTGCAATACATCTCGATCATTAAACTCAAGAAAACTATCGAGTTTTTCATCCCAATCATTTAAAAATACTTGCTTACGACGTAGTGCTTGATCTTCAGCAAAATCGAGCCACATAGTAACAATTCGATTTAACTCGCTCACTTCTTCTTGGGTCAAATAATTTTTAGCTATGGTCACATCGCCTTTACGTACTTCATCACCTTTAAAAACGGTTAATCCTGCATTAGGTTTATCGGCATCTACGCGTGTAACAATAAGCTCAGCTGCGGTCATACCGGTTGTGGCATAGTGTAATTTGTTTTGAATACTTTGAAAAAAATGTGTTGTTTCTTTATTGCTGGGCTCGTAATCTGCGGCCATCGCAAATATTTCACGCACCCGTAAATACACTCTACGTTCACTGGTGCGAATATCACGAATGCGTTCGAGCATTTCATCAAAATAGTCTGGCACTAAGGAGTTATCAACGGCTGGGTTCTTTAACCTTTCATCGTCCATTGCAAACCCCTTAATAAGGTACTCTTGCAAGGTTTGCGTGGCCCAGCGTCTAAATTGATTACCTCTATTTGACCTAACTCGGTAACCAATGGCAATAATCATAGCAAGGTTATAGTGCAGCTTGTTGCGCTCCACAGATCGACCGCCTTCCATTTGAACTTGTAAGTAATGCTTACAAGTTAAATTTTGTTCAAGTTCGCCTTCATCAAAAATGGCTTTAATATGCTGAGTAATAGCCTGAGGTGTTACTTGATACAGCTCTGAAATTGAAGCTTGTGTTAACCACAAAGTATCTGATTCAAAACGGCACTCAACCCTTGCTTTACCATCTTCAGAGGTGAAAAAAAGAAACTCACCATTCGGCGCTTTTTCATCCGATATTAATTCAGTCATTTTTTATCCGTTATGTTCAAATAAATAATCAAATTACGCACTCTTATTTTCTTCAACCACTGCATTAGCGTTTACTTTGCGGATAACACCAAACAGTTCTACTACCTTATCTTCATCAAAGAAACCGTAGGCACTCTCGCCGTGTTGATCGGTAAAGGGTGGTTCAAATATTTGTGCCATATCTAGCACGCCGTTATCTACCAAATAATTAATAACTTGGTTAACAAATTGAATTTGCTCTGTGTTGTAAACTCCTTCATCTAAAAATTCGCTAAAGGCTTCTTTTGCAGCATTCAAATCAAGGCCAACTAATTCACGTATAAACGCCCCTAAAGGCTTTTCATTAAGGATTTTTTCACGATAGGCATCAACGTCTGCCATGCCACTTGCATCAAGTAAAAGACCGTCCAGCACATCTAAATCAGCTTGAGTGATCGCTTTGTTGCGTTTAAGTTTTTGAATGGTCAATTGGTCTTGGTGATCTTGAATATACAGCTCGATTTTTTTACGGTACTGCGCTAAATCAACCGTTGGGCTTGCATAAACGGCGGTTACATCGTGTACGCCTTGCACTTCGTCTTCAAAATTGGTGTAAACCACTTCTTTTTTGTCTTTGTCGAGGGCAAACATTAAGTTGCGTAAACGTCTTCTTACCTCTTCTAAAATCACTAAATTTATATCTTGCCAAAACTCTATGGTTTGAATGTCTTGAATAAGCTCAAGGTGTGCCTGTATCGCCGGAATATTACTAGCCTTTCCTTCTAGCATTTGGGCAAACTCCATCACGCGAATACGGTTTTGATCGGGTATCCTACCTTTTTCAAGCAGCGCCAATTGCATGGTCAAAATAATATTGTCAAACCGATTAGATAAGTTATTAAGTTGCTCATCGGCATTAAAAGGCTCAGCTTCTGTCGGCAAACTAGATATATGGCTTTCTATTTCAGTAAACTTACTATCGTCGATATTATTCCAGTGGTCACGCTCTAAAAACGGCTCAACTGATTGACGCTTTGGCCTAACAATAAAGTTATCTAAGTTCATGCCAACAACTAAATGATGCAGCATATCCAGTTGATAATTATTTAAGTCACTCAGGCGCTCACAATATTCAGGTTGCTCAGCCTGAAATTTCTCATCTTGTAAGCAATGATTTAACAGCGTGCTTAGCTTCACCCGTTTTTCAAAAACTTGCTGGCTCACAGGCGTTGAACCACCTACCGGTACGCCTTTAGGGTTTGCACCAAAATATTCAAAGTTTTGGCAATAATCAAACACTTTAAAAGTGGTTTTATGATTCTCTTTTTCAGGGCCTGGGCCGAATAAGTTTTCACACAAACGTGTGCCACGGCCAATCATTTGGGTAAATTTAACTTTAGAGCGTATCACTTTAAAAAATACAAGATTAACCACTTCCGGCACATCAATACCGGTGTCTAGCATATCTACCGAAATCGCAATACGGCACGTTGGGTTTTTAGGGTCAAAGTCTTTGCGCTCGTTTTCATCACCACTAAACTCGTCAATTAAACTTTGCGCATACGTTTCTTTAAAGGTAATAACACGGGCTAGTTTTCCTGCCCATTTTTGATAACTCCGGTTAAACATTTTTTCTAAAAATAGTGCGTGGTCGTTATTGGCCGCAAAAATGATCGTTTTACCTATTACATCACCACCTTCAACATGAATACCGCCATCTTTATCTTTACTCATTAACTGAGCAAACATTTTTTCGGCGGTATCTTCGTTAAATAAAAACTTATTTACTTCTGACGGTAGTACTTCGTCTCTGTCTTCAAGTTCGGCTTTGTCTTCCCATTCTTTTTGTTCTTGGGCCGACAGCTCTTTGTATTTAATGCCTTCGCGAATAAACTTGGTTGCTACCGATATTTTAGTGGGCGGTACAAGGTATTTTTCAGCGTAAGCACTGGCGTCTTCATAGGCGTAGGTAGGCATGCCTTTATTTAAATCGAAAATGCCATAGGTGTCTTTTTCTACTTCGTCTTTTGGTGTGGCGGTAAGCCCTACAAGGTAGCCATCAAAATATTCAAATATTTGGCGGTATTTAGCGTAAACCGAGCGATGCGCTTCATCTACAATAATAAGATCAAAATGGCCAACACCAAAAGGGCGTTCATCTGCGGCTCTATCAAGTAAGTTTTTCATGGTTGGGTAGGTTGAAAAATACAGCCTACTGTTAATGTTGTCTTTGCTTTGGCTTGAATCTAAAACGGAGCAACTAATACGCGGCAACAACTTAACAAAGTTCTTTTTTGCTTGGGTGAGTAGCGCGTTACGATCAGCCAAAAATAAAACGTTTTTAATCCAGTCATGCTTTAGTAATAAGTCCACTAAACTGATCACGGTACGGGTTTTGCCTGTACCCGTTGCCATTACCAATAAGGCTTTGCGCTGATGCTCATTTTCAAAGTCATCTAAAATATGGGTAATGGCGGCTTTTTGATAATAGCGGTTGGTAATGTCGTTACTAATTTCAGCCGTAAAGCTCTTTTTTTGCCCTACGCTTTCACTCGCACTAAAAAAAGAGGCTCTGTCATGCCTGCGTTTTATTAACAGCTCAAGCTCTGCTTTGCTATAAAACCCTTGTACAGGCCTTGGGATATAACCGCCATGTACGGCTTGCTCACTCGATTGAAAATCATCCCAAAGGCGTGTTTCATAACCATTGGTGTAAAAAATAATAGGGCGAACACCGCACTGTTTTTCCAAACAATCGGCATAGAGCTTGGCTTGTTGTTGGCCGTTTTCAGGGTTTAGGGTGGTTTTTTTTGCCTCTACCACAGCGAGCGCCGTGCCATCGTCGCCCCATAATACGTAATCAACAAAGCCATTACTTTTTGGGTTAGCTTTTGAAATGGGCATACCGCTTACTGGGTATTCTCTATCGCGCTTGTTTTTAAGCTGCCAGCCTGCTTCAAGTAATAGGCCATCAATTAAATAATTACGGGTTTCTACTTCATTGTAGTTATGCGGGTCAGCTTGCTCATTGGCGGCTTGTTTGGCTTGTTCAATTTGCGCTAATAGTGCTTGGTTAGCGGCTTTAAGTTGTTCGTTTTCTTTAAGCGTTGCTAAGTATTCTTCCCGCTTAACTTTATCGTTCTCGGCAAGCTGTTGCTCTAACTCTTTAACTCGCTTAATGCTACTAACCGCTTTGGTGACTAAAGTAGAATCAATGGCTACTTTTTGCGGGATTATCGCTTCATCAAACGGTTGTACCACAAATTTATCGCGTTCAAGGTTTGGCGTATACGTACGAATAAACCAATACAACACATGGTGTAATTCTTTAACGGCTTGTAGTGCATCACGTTGTGGCAAACTGGTTTTGCTGTGTACCGCTTCGTTACCTACTTTAATAATCAGTTTAAGCTTTGGGAATAAGTTACTGGTGAGGTTTTCTTTAAACCCTTTGTCATGGATCAGCGACATTAAGGTCACATCATGGCGCGGGCGGGTTAGCCAGTTATCAATGTCAAATACGGTTTCAACCATTAACTCCAAGGCATTACGGGCGTAGAAACCTGCGATACGTGGATCGGTTTTAATGTTGCTTTCCGCATTTTTGGCACGCGTTTTAATCTCGGCACAACGGCTAGAAAACAGATCACCGCCGTTAATGGCACTATCCATAAACGCAAAGTTGCTACTGCCTTGAGTATTTTTTGAATCAACCGTATCTGACATTGAATTTCCTTTTTAGATCACAGCTTTTCAGGTAAAAGATACCATTCGTTATAGGTTTAGCTCGCCTTTAAAGGCTTTTTGCATGAGGGAATTAAACAGACTATCCAGCTCATTGATGTATTCTTTTTGTTCTTTTCGTTGCTGACGTAATACCTTCAAAGCAACAAGGTAGTTTTTTTGCAATTCTTCTGTAGGAATTGGAACTTGAATTGAGTGCAGAATCTTCTTATTCAAATTCGGCATTGTAGCCCCCAAAGACTGCTCTTCTAGCCAAGTTTTCATCGAGCTACAAGACATCACAGAATTTAAGAACACGGGCTGAACTAACGGAGAAGTTATACGAATATACAAACTACCAGTGCCACAGAACCAACCTTGGGAGCGTTCATCAATCAATGCAGTTCTCCCCATCTCACCGCGCCGCCCCATGACAATGTCACCAGCCTTAAGGTGATAGTTAGGTAATGTTTCAAACTTTTCTGGTGTTAGAGTCAAATTCATATCAGGTATGATTTGACCTTTAACAATATGAGTAGGATTGATCAGCGGAATTCCATCAGCAATATAATCTTCTTTATGAAGCTGCGAACCAAATGGACCTATTTGTACTTTAGCAAGGCAATCGAGAGATGCCGTTTCCCACCCCTTAGGATTGGTGATCGGATCACCAAACATCTCAATAAACACCGACTGGGCGAGGCTGTTTAGCTCTTGCTCCAAAAGCTTACAGTCTTTACGCAGTTGGTCAGCTTTTTCTAATACCGCCGCGATTTTCTTTTGGATGTCGAGTGGGGGAAGTGGGATTTTTAATCCCCTGAGAACTTTAAGTGAAACAAATTTCTGAGTACCGCCCTTGCTCTCCTTACCAATTTGTCGTGTTACAAAGTCACTGTTTAATACATAAAAAAGATATTTATTAGAAATTAAGGACTCTTCTTTAAACTTAAAAATAGCTACATTTTTAACGCTAAAATCACGCTCTTTTTTCACAATGACAGGGTTACCTACAGTACCAATCATTCCATACAGAATATCACCGTCAGCAACCGCACTTCTCTTTTCAATGGCGTCATAATCTGCTTTTGAAATAAAACTTATTTTTTCAAAACTCAGTCCATTTTCAGTAAGGTTTTTTGACGTAATTAAAGGGTAACCTCTTTCAATATATTTAGGTGATTCGTGAGTGCCGTCTCTGACATCACAAATATCACCCAATACAGGATAGCCCCAACCAATCACTGCATTTAAACTCACAACAACTTCTCCAATTCAGCCACACTCTTAACCATTTTATTCTGCAAGGTTTTAATTCGTTTAAGAATGTCCTTTGGTGCATCGTAGTGTACTTCGTCATACATCACCTCTTTGTAGCGGCTTATGCTTAGGTCATACGCACTTTCTTGAGTGAGCACATATTCCGCACCGTCATCACCCACACGGGTTGAGTAGTTTGTTTCTTTATACTCTTTTGGCTTTTTACCTGCTTTTACGGCTATAACTGCGGCTTCTTTTGCTGCTTGCTCATCCTTAACACGAAGATCAATCAGTTTTTCCCACACTTCATCGGCTTTTATGTCAGCTAATGACACCATAAAGCTTTGCTCACTCTTTTTACGCGTGTATTCAGAACTTGCAGTATTTGGGGTATTGTCGGCATTGGTTAAGGTTTTAAAACGGCTGATAATATCGGCAATATTGCTTTGCTCGTGGGTGGGTATTTCCCCGTCTTTAACGAGCTTAGCGCGTTTATCATCAAGTGAAAAACCATCGGCTTGCATGTCATAAAACCATACATTGTCGGTGCCGCCGCTATTGGTTTTAGTGAAGATTAAAATAGCGGTACTTACCCCTGCATAAGGTTTAAATACACCCGATGGCAGTGAAATAACCGCCTCTAACTTTTGCTCGTTAATGATTTTTTCACGAATCGACTTATGCGCTTTGGTTGAGCCAAACAATACGCCGTCTGGCACTATAACCGCCGCACGGCCACCCACTTTAAGCATACGTAAAATAAGCGCTAAAAATAGCAGCTCTGATTTTTCAGTAGGACCTTTGGTTTTAACTTCAACTTGAGTCTCAACGCCGTTTTCATCAATTTCTGTTTTAAATTTAGGGGCGGTTTTTTTAACTATCGGGTTTTTACCTAAAGCGCGCAGTAAATCGGGTGCGACTATGTCAAAGTCGACTGCGCCTTTAAACGGCGGGTTGGCTAATATTAAGCTGTACGCTTCTGAAATATTGGCATCGCCTTGGTCTTGCAAGCTATCACGGTAATGCACGCTGGGGTTTTCAATACCGTGTAATAACATGTTCATCGCACCAATGCGAAGCATGTGTTTGTCAAAATCAAAACCGCTGAACATGTCGTTGTTAAAGTGTTTACGGTTGGCTGGTTTATTAATCTCTTTTGAATGATGCTTTTCTACGTATTCAATCGCGGCCATTAAAAAGCCACAAGTGCCTGATGACGGGTCGCAAATGGTGTCGCCCACTTGAGGCTGCATTAACTCAACCATCATTTCAATGATGTTACGTGGGGTACGGAACTGCCCGTTAACACCCGATTGTTGCAACTTGCTTAACAGGTATTCGTATAAGTCGCCTTTGGTATCTTTGTCGTCCATATTAATGGCACTTAACAGTTGTACCACTTGGTCGAGTAATTTGGCCGACGGGATCATGAAAATAGCGTCTTTCATGTGCTCGGCAAAGCTGCCTTCGTTTTGTAAGGCTTTAATTTTGGGGAATACTTGGTTTTGCACGATATCCATCATGATATCGGGATCTTTATCTTTAAAGTTATTCCAACGCAGTGTTTGCTCATCGGCTGCAAACGTTGGGTTCTTTAGTGGTAACTTTGTTGCTTGACTGCGGCGCTCTGCGGTACGTTGTAATTCGTCTAAACGGCGAATAAACAGCAGGTAGGATATTTGCTCGATAACAGAGATTGGGTTGGCGACACCGCCAGTCCAAAACATTTCCCAAACTTGGTCGACTTGATTACGAATTTTACCTGTTAGCATGGAGAGTCTCTTTAATAATAGCTAGCAAATCACTGGGCTAACATAAACTTATGATAATTAGGTTTATATTACTGCATAGCCAGCGCTTAAACACTTATTTTTTTAAGAGGATTTTTGACTGTTTTTTAAACTGCCATTTCAACGGCTTGAGGTAGAACTTATATTCGAGGATTTCAGACTCATTTACATTAATTACGGTAATTTTAGAGGTAAATATATCGGCTTTTCTTATTTGGGAGGAATGGTCTTTTATGATTGGGGCTTGTTGTAACCAATCAAACGTTATTGTATTGCGACAGCACATATCGTTTTACCCGCAAGCTACTAAAAAGTAACCAATTTAGCTAAGTTATATGGTTGAACAACGCATGTAATCTTTAATGAGCGCTACGTAGCACTTCAGTAACTATAATGGCGAAGTGTATACATTTTATAAAAAATTATACATAAGCTAGATTATGTGCATAGTTTTTCTGTTTATTTATACATTTCCTTTGCTGATTTTTCATTACTCACTGAAAATAAACAATTGATAAATCATTAATAAATAAAACCGTTCATGAGTGTGCGGCAACGATTTAATATTGAAGCGTATAACGTGAAGCATGGAGATAAACATTCGCGGCTAAAGCTCGCTCCTACGCATACCTGGGAGTGATCACTAAAATCAATGCGACAAAACCATAAATTGAGCTCAATAAAAAAGCGCACTAAGCGCTTTTTTGATATTAATAAAAATTATAACCTATTGATTTTACTCAACAGTAACCGATTTAGCTAGGTTGCGTGGTTGGTCTACGTCAGTGCCTTTAATTACTGCTACGTAGTACGACAGCAACTGTAGTGGGATTGTATATACCACAGGGGCAATCACGTCATCTACGTGGTTTACGTTGATAACACGCATTGTATCGTCTGATGCGAAGGCTGAGTCTTTATCAGCGAATACATAGATAATACCGCCGCGAGCACGTACTTCTTCTACGTTTGATTTAAGCTTTTCAAGCAATTCGTTGTTTGGTGCTACAACAATAATAGGCATGTCGGCATCAATTAGTGCTAATGGGCCGTGCTTAAGCTCGCCGGCTGCGTATGCTTCAGCGTGAATGTATGAGATCTCTTTAAGTTTAAGCGCGCCTTCCATTGCAATTGGGTATTGTGAACCACGGCCTAAAAACAGTGAGTGGTGCTTGTCGGCAAACTCTTCAGCTAAGTCTGCAATGCCATCAGCGAGTAATAATGCTTCTTCTAATTTGTTTGGTAAGGCTTTAATCGCGTTCACAATAGTGCTTTGATCCAAGCCTTTTTCTTGCGCTATAGATGCAGTAAGCATTAACAAACCAACAAGCTGTGTAGTAAATGCTTTAGTAGAGGCTACGCCAATTTCAGCGCCCGCTTTGGTCATAAAGGCGAGATCTGATTCACGTACAAGTGATGAGCCCGGTACGTTACAAATGGTCATTGAAGCCATGTAACCTTGCTGTTTAGCTAAACGAAGTGCCGCTAGCGTATCGGCTGTTTCACCTGATTGTGAAATTGTCACTAGTAGGCTATTTTCATGCACGAAAGACTCACGATAGCGGAACTCAGAGGCAATCTCTACATTACAGCTTACGCCTGCAAATTGCTCAAGCCAGTAGCGGGCAACCATACCTGAATGATAAGACGTACCACAGGCAATAATTTGTACGTGTTTAACGTCTTTAAAAATTTGCTGTGCGCTGTCGCCAAAGGCATCAATGGCAACGCGGTCGTCGTTTAAGCGCCCTTCTAGTGTATTACGTACAGCAAGTGGCTGTTCGTAAATTTCTTTAAGCATGTAGTGACGGTATTCACCTTTGCCTGACGCATCTTGGGTGATGTTTGACTCAATCACTTCACGTTCAACGGCGTTGCCGTCTACATCAAAAATTTCCACGGTGTCACGCGTAATACGCGCTACATCGCCTTCTTCAAGGTAAATAAAGCTGCGTGTTACTGGTAATAATGCTAACTGGTCAGAGGCAATAAAGTTTTCGCCAAGGCCTAAGCCTATTACAAGTGGGCTGCCTGAACGCGCTACGATAATTTCGTTATCGTTGGCTTTATCAAATACCACTGTACCAAATGCGCCATCAAACTGTTTTACAGCGGCTTGAACTGCTGCAAGCAAGGTTGTGTGTTGCTGGCGAAGTTGATGAATTAAGTGCACCATTACTTCTGTGTCGGTGTCTGATAAAAACTCGTAACCGTCGCCTTTAAGCGCTTCACGCAAGCTTGCGTGGTTTTCAATAATACCGTTATGTACTAAGGCAATTTCGCTATTTGAAATGTGCGGATGCGCATTTGCTTCAGTCACGCTGCCGTGAGTAGCCCAACGTGTATGCGCGATGCCGGTAGTGCCTTTAACGCCCGCTTCATTAAGTGCGTTTTCAAGGTTTACTACTTTACCAACCGCTTTTACGGTATTTAGCGTATTGCCGTTTAAAAGTGCCACGCCAGCTGAGTCGTACCCGCGGTACTCTAGACGTTTTAAACCTTCAACTAAAATTTTATTTACTGGGCGTTCTGCAACTGCCCCAACGATTCCACACATAGTATTCTCCATTTTTGCACGTTACCCAATGTATTCACCTTGGGTTGTATGTGTTGTTAAATATTAAATGCCCATAATTGGTGTTGTCGGCCTATTATGAGCTGAAATTATTACCTTTTCAGGTCAATTTACCTCAGCGCAGATCAACTGCACGCCACATGCTTCAATTGCTTGGCGAGTATCAAGCGCCAAGTTGCTATCGGTAATTAAAGTTGTAACGCGTTGCCAAGGTAGTTCTAAATTAGGAATTCGACGACCTATTTTTTCAGACTCAACTAGCACGATTACCTCTCGAGCCGCCTCAGCCATTACTTGGCTAAGCCCTACTAACTCGTTAAAGGTGGTAGTGCCTCTTTCAACATCGATGCCATCGGCACCAATAAAAAGCTGATCAAAATCATACGAGCGCAAAACGTTTTCAGCTACTTGCCCCTGAAAGGATTCTGAATGAGGGTCCCAGGTGCCACCGGTCATCAAAAGTGTTGGTTCATTTTCTAAAGAAAGCAAACGGTTAGCTACGTTTATTGCATTGGTCATCACCACTAAACCACGTTTTTTAGCAAGTTCAGGGATCATCGCTGCTGTAGTACGGCCGCTATCTATAATAATGCGGTTGTGATCTTTTATAAGGTTACTAGCCGCTTGTGCAATTGCCATTTTGCGAAGTGAATCGCTTTTCTCATCGCTATTTGCAACTATCTCTTGAGGTAGTGCAATTGCACCACCGTAGCGGCGTAATAATAGTCCACTTTTTTCAAGCGCTGTTAGGTCTTTACGAATCGTTACTTCAGAGGTTTGAAATTGTTCAGCCAATGCTTCAACAGCAACTTCTCCTAGCTCATTTACTTGGCTAAGTATTGTATGGCGACGTTGCTGAGTGTTTCGTTTGGTCATAAAGTAATTTATTAAGTTTCGTTTCGAAAGTTACAAGATTTTAAACGAAACTAATAAAATGGCAAGGTGTAGATCAAAAAAAGCGCAAAATGCGCTTTTAATTGGTCAGGGAAATTCTATTGAGGATTTAGCAATTCTCCACTCAAAATACATTTAACAATGGCATGCTGTCGGTTTGTACTGTTTGTCTTTCTAATACAATTTGTTAAATGGAAATCAACGGTTCTTTGGCTAATGCTGAGTATTTGACTGATCTCCCAAGAAGTCTTTCCAATAGAAGCCCAACGAATACATTCTTTTTCACGTCGCGTAATTTTTACAGCCTCAAGACTTGTTGAGCGTCGGTAAGCTTCAAATATTTCAACTAAAAAAATTCGCCAGTAATCCCCTAGCATTTTCACTTTACGAGGTTCAGTGCCTAAATTTGACAATTCTAACACTAGACAAGCAAATTTATTCTTCTGTAAACCCGTAGGAATTATTAATACCGACTCATAGCTGCCAATTAACTCACTTAGCTGAATTGCTCTTGTTTCATTTAAGCAATAATGAAGCAACCCCTTACAGGAATTAATATCATTTAAAAAAGAATCATCAAATTCACCGAAATAATGAGTATCAAACTTAAATAAATCGGAGAGATCAAAAATAATAAACCCTGCTTGAACATAGCTATAATTATTTTTTATATCTTCAAAAAAACCATTAAAGCCATGTATTGAGTTTATAAGCTCAATTCTTGAATGTAGTTCATTCATATTTATCATATGCAGAACTCGATTTAGACTTATCTTTTTTACAGAGTATAGGAAATACATCACAAGAAGAACTTGGCGAGTCATTACCAATAATTTGAGTGTCAATACCTACATACGAGTCAGCGGGATATATTACTGTTAAGAAAGTAAAAATAGCTGTATAGATAAATGATGTTTTATATATGTTATTCATCGTGGTGTAGCCCCTAATTTATATTGTAGTTATGTAGTTATGTAGTTATGTAGTTATATTGTTGACATTAAATTTGAGCTACACGGTAGATTTTATCAATAACAATGAGATAACTTTTCTATAACTTTACAAAAACAAACTTTAACCTACTGAATATCAATGGAAATAATTTCACTAGTTCTACTACCTAAACTTTCAACGACAATTACACCATTCACTTTGTCCACATAAAACCCTGGTCTAATCACACTAAAATCAAACGTTTTTGACTTTAGGCTAGAAGCATCAACATCATGTAAGTCTATTTCATAGAAGGTCGTATTTATCAAATTATGATTACTCCATAATACTTTACCGTTTATTACAGCCCAATTCGTGTTTGTCTCAGTGGACATGCTTACCGGCATTGGAGTCATCGTTTCTGTATGCTCATCAAAGCGTGATAACCTCCCCGTATTATCACCTAATACATATCCCCCTTCAAATTGGCGAATAAAGCGGTAACCTTTAAAGATAAGGTTTTTATTTTTTTCTTCAATAACATACTCAAATACTTGCCATTCACCATTACTTTTTCGCGTATATAGAATGGATTTTTCATTTAATGAAAGAGTAACATCGCCAATCAACTCATCAGCTTTAGAGAGGTAGGTCAGGCTATTATCAAACGTATTAAGAATTGTTATGCGGTCTTGAAGCTTCAATAACACATATTGTCCAGACTGGAAGGAGCCGAGCAACTCTAGTGGTTTTTCAGTGCTCATTAGTGTTATTTTTTTCGTAACCTTGCTTTTTTCATAAAAAATTAAGGAGCTAACACCTTTCTCTTTTATTACCGTCCAGATTTTGTTACCTAAAGGTTGATAGGCAATAATGCTACTATCTTGCTCAGGTTGTTTCTTTTGAATCATTTCAACATTTTTAAAATCACTTAATGGCAGCTTTTTCTCTATCAGAGTATTGATAATATCATTATCTCTGATAGCTAATAGTGTATTAGGGGTTACTCGTTCTAATGCGATCAGGCCTTTGTTTTTATCGATAATAATATTTGAATGACCTGTTTTAACATTTATTTTAGCTAGTTTTTTATCATCTAATAAAATGATATGCTCATCATCAAGCCAATGAACATCATAGATAGTTGTATTTTGATCATGGTGAAAAAGAGTTCTGCCAGTCTTTAAATCGTGTACTCGAATAGAATTACGCTTACTACCCAAATAAATTCGCAGTACAACCAACTTACCAGAGTCTGGAGAAATATCCGCACGACTATCATGAAATCCTTTTTGAGGAACAGAAGTAATCTCTTCAAGCAAGCCTTTTTCAGAGTTGAATTTATAGATAAGTAATGCACTTTGCTGATCTTTTTGCCCAGAAAAATAAATTACGTCATTTTCATTTTTGTCGATAAACACATCTGTGATAAAATAAAAATCGGCTACTAACGTACCTATTCCATGCGCTTTATTTGTTAGATCTATCTGCTTTAATAAAGCAATACCACCTAAATTATCGGAAAAATACAAGCGCTCCCCATCATTAGAGAAAACCAAACCTGTAGGCAGGGTTGTATTATCTACAAGCACCTCTATAGTCTCTGTTTTCTGGTCTTTTAAATAAATATGATAATTCTTTTCATGACTTAATTTACTAGTGAATGCAATGTATCGACCTTCACTGGAGGCTGCAAAGGCTTTTTTGTCTGAGACGACAGTATTTACCACCCTAGCAGTAACTGAAACTTCATCGACATTGTATTTAAATAAAAGATAAGCTAACGAAAGAAAAAGAATCGCTATTGCAATAAGGTAAAAATAGACCTTAGCTTTTTTAACATTCTTATGCTCTGTTTTTTCTATACTTTCTTGTTTTTCTTCTATAGGGTAAGGAATTGTTGAAACAGGACAAATTAATTTATAGCCGCGCTTAGAAAGAGATTGAAGATATTTAGGATCCTTATGATCGTCATTCAAAACTATGCGTATTTTACTAATAATACGCCGTACAGCTGCATCTGACACACAACGACCTTGCCATAGATTTTCATGTAATTCATCCATTGAAATATACCGCTCATGATGCTCAATAAAATACATCAATACGGCAAAAACTTTTGGCTCTAGTACAATCGATTGCTCGTTTATTTGAAGAGACATTTCCTCAGTGTCCAAACAGTACTCACCAAACTTAATCAACATAACGTTTCGCCACTTACTAACCTTAACAGTCCCTTAACATGCATTATATTAACGTACTGCAACAACAATTACTACAAGGTTTTAAGTTGTTGATTTAAATAAAAGTTTTATTTTAGTTACGTATATATCATCGCTTAATCATTGCAAAAAAAAAACGACCTTATACCCTAAATTTGTAATTCAAACACTATGAGCTAATAAGGTACAAGCAATGCAAAACAACATAAAAAATGAAAAACATGCCATCGCTGCCCGCAGAACAAATGATGGATTAATCGAAATTACAAGCCTTGAATTGCTTGATGCGTTTGTTGGAGGATTCATAAGCCCTGAAGAAGTTTATTGTCACGTGAATGATAATGATGAGAAATCTACAACCACGACAAGCCAAGAAGGCATCAGTTAATGAATACTGCAACTTGTAACTATTACAAACCTAAGTTAAAGCGATTAACTGAAAAAAGAGATCTAATCTCTTTACCGAACCTTGAAGACTGGTGTGAAGAAATGTGCCTTGCGTTTGATAGGAATGTTCTTAATCAAAACTCAAGTACCAACAAAACCCTACATTGGTTGTTTAATGCATATCCCCTTGTTTTAGCTTACCAAGGAAAAACACAAGAAAGCGAATTGTTTTTACACAGAGTAATAGCTTATTGGTCGGATAAATTTTTGCAGGATGAAAATAATCAAAACCTCATAAACTTAATCGATCCCACAATCAACTTATTACGCCTTTATAAGCTGACAAACCAACACTCAGCATTTAAAAAGCTTATGAGTGGAACGGCAATTATCGACAATACGAGCAAAGCAAAGCTAGGGTCTATAAGTGTAAACAAAGAAATATTAGGTGAGAAATGGAATTCATTGTATGTAGCTACACTCGATGAAACTTTAAAATATTACCTCTTAAAATCAAAATATAATGAAGCTCTTAAACTTAAAGAAACGATACCGCAATATTACAGGGGAAAAAATGTATACATAGAAGCTGAAATTGTAGCCCTAATCAGCTTAGAAAAATTTGAAGACGCAATACAACTTTGCTGGCGTCAAATAAATAAAAGTACGTGTATAAAAAGTGGCGTATATAGCTATCGTTTATATGAAGCTTTCAAAGCTATGGGGCTAGAAACTAAAGCTGAAACAGTAATGAAACACTTAATTTCAAATATGGAAAAGACCCCCTTAGATTCTTTGTCTAAACTAAGTTTCTCTTCATGTATTATCGAGGAGAAAAAGTTATCTGTTGAATCTCCACTAGTAAAAAAAACACTGAATCAATATAGAAATATCCAAGATGAATTTAATTACGGGATGACTCTTTGTAATTTGCAATCCAATCACCCAACTAATCACAATAAAGAAAAACTACTTAGAATGTATGAAAAAACCGAATATAAAATATTAAAGAATAGAATTGAAACTTTATTTAACATCAAAAACAAAATAAAACCGACCTCGAACGTTTGGCTACCTAAAATATCAAACTATTTAAATGATTTTATTTTAAAAACCTCGTAGTTATTACAGTTACCTATTTCTTTTTTTTAACTCACACTCACTTTACCCCATTAAGGGGAAACAAAAATTTAAAGGAAAATAAAATGAGCAATAAATTTGAAAATATAGAAAGTGAAGAAATTAAATTAAATGAATTAGGTGAAATTGAACTAAGTGAAGAACTTACAGATGCTGTTGCAGGCGGTTTTTCTCCAGAAGAAGAAGACGAAGAAGGAAATGTGGGCTGCGGTAACACTGTAAATGGCAGTTGTGGTTCTCAACAAGAGCTGTAACTATCACGCAGACTACTTCCCATTAAAGTAGTCTGCGCAATCAAAGCAAAGGGGGTAATATGACAAATTCATCCAATCAGATTAAAGGTTTTGCTAGGCAGCAACTCGTAAATAGCCTTAGCAATAAAAAACTTCAGCTTATCATTTTTCCAACAGAACAATGTAACTTTCGCTGTGTATATTGCTATGAAGATTTTGAAATAGGGAAAATGCCTCGCTGGTTGATTGACGCAACTAAAATATTAATCAGTAATAAAATGCCTAATTTAGAATATTTATCTCTAAGCTGGTTTGGTGGTGAACCCTTATTAGCAAAAGATATACTTTTTGAAATTGCTGAATATAGTCAGTCATTGGCCAAAGAGTATAACTGTAAAGTATCTGGTGATTTAACCACCAACGGCTTTCTCCTAGACATCAAAACATTAACAAAACTTGTTGAGTTAAAACAAAATAGTTTTCAAATTTCTATCGATGGTGATAAAGAATCACATGACACAACACGCTTAACACGTAATGGAAGAGGTAGTTTTGACCGCATCTGGAGTCGACTTTTAGATGCTTCAGCTACAGATCTAGATTTCAATATAACACTACGAATACACATTACAGACTTAAATCATGAAAGTGTATTGAAGTTTTGTAAACGTTTCGATGAAACACTCAAAGGTGATGCTAGATTTAGACTTTTCTTTAAAGAGATATCAAATCTTGGTGGCGATAATCAAGTAGCCATTCAGGATTTGACAGCAAAAAGAACAGCAAAAGAATTAGCAAAAGATTTAACAAACCGCTACTCCAAAAAAAGTAAAAAACTAGATAGTATGGGTCATTATATTTGCTATGCAGGAAAACCTAATTCACTAGGAATTAGAGCCAATGGTAATATCAATAAGTGTACCGTTGCTTTAGATGATGATCGTAATAATATTGGTAAAATTAATCCTGATGGCACACTAACATTGAACAATGAAAAATTTAGTACCTGGATAAAAGGCTTTACGACTCTTGATAGCTGGCAAATGGGTTGCCCGCTAAGCTATATGAATAACAATAGTGTTGTTGGTGACATTGCTATTAAAAAAGTTAGCTAGCTTATGTCTATTGTTAATATGTTTAGAAAAGAAGCCCTTAGAAATCAGTACAAGTCTAGTGATATAGGGAAGTCGCTTATAAAACAGCCTAAAATTATAAATAATTCTATTTCAGCTTTAATCGCAATTTTCGTATTTAGCTTTTTAGTTATTAATGTTCTAACTTTATCAACAAAAAGAAGTCTTGACGCCAAGGTCTCATCTGAACACTATACCCCGCTTATTTATAATGAAGTAGTGGTTATAAATAAGCACTTTGCGATAGATGGTGAGAGCGTTAAAAAAAATCAACAGCTACTTACTATCTCTAAGTTTGATAGTAATAGTAAGTTAGAAAAAGAGGTTATTCGATCTCCTTCCGATGGTTTGTTTTTTCATTCTTTAATCGAAAAAAATATAATACAACCATTTGAACCTCTTGGTTACCTTTTAAGTACCACTTCAGAAAATGAGTTATCTTTTTGGATTTCTAGTAATAAAAATATGAGTATTAATGTAAATGACCATGTTACTTTAATTGTCAGCAATGATGAATTAAAAGGCATAGTTACAATGGTTATTGGTAGTAATAAAAATAATAAAGAACAAAAAATACATTTAAAATTAGAAGCTAACAATTATTCAAAACTGTCACCTAACGCAGATATAAAAATACTACTCACTCAGCAATCAGAAAAAGTCCTTAACTTAATTAAATAGTGAAATTTAAATGCGTCTCACAGACTACATTGACTTTAAACCATCAAAACTACCTCATTTCTTACAAAGTGAAGTAGCTGAATGTGGTATCACATGTATAGCTATGATTGCTTTTTATCATGGTTATAAAGTAAACATGCTTGCTATGCGACAACGTTACCCCGTTGGTACTCAAGGAATAACAGTTAAGCACATTTTAAAAATTGCAGATGATATTGGGTTATCCGGGCGAGTATTAAAATTAGAGCTTGGACAGCTATCTAAGCTAAGGGGACCTGCAATATTGCATTGGAATTTTAATCACTTTGTTACGCTTGCTTCAGTAAATAGAACTGGCATTGTTATCCATGATCCCGCAAAAGGAAAAGTTAAACTAGATTGGCAACAAGTCTCTGAAGCATTTACCGGGATTGCAATTGAGTTAACCCCAACATCAGCATTTACCGTGGCTGATGAACGAGTAAGAATGCCGCTCAAAGCATTTATTGGCAATATTGAAGGGCTCACATCCTCATTATTTAAGATATTTGTTGTAGCCTTGATTTTACAATGCTTCCTCTTAATATCCCCCTACTATATTAGAATTGTAATTGATCATGGTATCCCTCTTTCAGATGGCGGGATATTAATATGGCTGTTAGTTGCTTTTATAGTCGTTAATTTACTAACAACTTTTAGTAATATTATTCGCTCAGCCGCCATTTTATATTTAGACAAAAATTTGGGGTTTCAAGTAAAAGCGAACATCCAGAGACACCTATTACATTTACCCCTTTCGTTTTTTGAATCTCGCCATGTTGGCGATATTAAATCTAGGTTTGAAGCATTTAATGAAGTCCAAAGAATGATAAGTCGTGGTTTTATTTCTGCCATTGTCGAAGGCTTGCTAGGCATAACAACTTTAATCATTATGTATACTTACTCACCAGCTCTTGCTTTAGTATCTTTATCATTTCTCTTATTCACATTATTGCTTAGGTTATATTTAACCAACAAAGAAAATAAGCATTTAGAGCAAGTTTTATCTAAGCAAGCAAAAGAAAACAGCCATTTTTTAGAAACTATCAGAGCAATTATGCCCATAAAATGCTATGTAAAAGAAAGTACCCGACTTTCTTCATGGCTCAATTTATTTGCAGATACTACAAATGAAAATATTAAACGTGAAAAGGTCACGATTACTGCAGAAATTAGCCAAGATTTAGTAAGTAAAATAGAGTATCTAATTGTTATATTTATTGGCGCGACATTAATAATAAATAAAGAATTTACTATAGGGATGTTTATTGCTTTCCTCGCTTATAGGCAACAATTTTCGAGCAGCACACAAACTCTGGTAGATCATATATTTAAGTTCAAGTTAGCCTCAACTTATTTACGGAGAATGTCTGATATAGTGATGCAAAACCAAGAGCAAGAAAATACCTCTCTGACAATAACCAAAGAACAAGCAAAAGGCTACATTGAAGTACGCGACCTGCATTTTCGATATTCAACATCCTCTCCTTGGTTATTTAAAGGAATAAACTTTAAAATTGATGCCGGAGAATCGGTGGCTATCATAGGTCGCTCTGGGTTGGGTAAATCATCGCTCCTAAAATTAATGACTGGATTAATCAAAGCAGAGCAAGGTGATTACTTGTTAGATGGGCACTCTATAAAAATGCTTGGCATGAGAAACTTTCGCTCAATGTGTGCGACGGTAATGCAGAATGATCAATTACTAAATGGCTCCTTAATTGAAAATATATGCTTCTTTGAGCCAAAACCTGATCTAGATAAAATCACAGAAGCCATTAAAGGTGCTGCTATATGGCATGAGATTCAAAGCATGCCTATGGGTTTACATACTCAAGTTGGCGATTTAGGTAGCTCATTGTCAGGTGGCCAAAAACAAAGATTGCTTTTGGCAAGAGCGCTTTACAGTCAACCAATCATTTTATTTTTAGACGAAGCAACAAGCCACCTTGATGCTGCTACTGAATTGCAAGTAAATAAATATTTAAAATCAAAGAAAATAACTAGGGTCAGTGTTGCTCATAGGCAAGAGACAATACAAGCCGCAGATAGAATAATTGACTTAGAAGAATTAATTAAGACCCAAACGTTAGCCCAAGCTGTGTGATTAAATACCACGGTAAGAATAACAAAAGGAAGAGCTATGAAATTTACATCCAAACTAATCTATCAAGGGTTGATAGGTTTATCTGTCGTTATGCTTATCTCTGGCTGGCAATTAGGCTTTGCAGATAATACCGAAGTTATATCAAAAGACTCTGTCACTATTGCAAAGGTTGAGCGTGGTGATTTTTCAATTAAAGTTGATGGCTACGGGTCATTGCAATCAATCAATAAACGACTCCTCACTGCAACTAGCAATGCTGTGGTTGACGAAATAAAACTCAAAGCAGGTGCTGTGGTTAACCATGACACGGTGATCCTCACTTTAAATAACCCCGAACTAGAAAGTAAGCTGCGCTTGGCATTAGCAAAACTTAAAAATGCCAAAACCCAAAAGCGGCAAACCGTATTACTACAACAGCGTGAGATGCTAAATAACGAATCAAGCGTATCTGAGCTAAAAGCACAATCTGAAATAGCCATGCTGCAAGTTGAAGCAGAGCGCACATTGGCTAAATCAGGCATTGTTTCCGGGATCAGCGCCAAGAAAAATGAGCTGGAAGCCAAACAGTTAATAAAGCGTATTGAGCTTGAGGAATCAAAACTTGATAAGTTAACACTGATGCAAAAAGAAGCCCTATCGATTCAAGATGACTTAATAGCCCAGGCACAGGACGAATTTGATGTCGCAAAATTAATGGTAGAGCAACTTTCTGTTAAAGCGGGGATGAGTGGTGTTATTCAGCGCTTACCTTTAAGTTTAGGACAAAGCGTCACTGCGGGTTCTGAACTGGCGCTAATAGGTAGCCTTTCTCCTTTGGTTGGTGAAATAAAAGTGCCGCAAATTCAAGCTCATTTAATTCAAATAGGTATGACGGCCCAAATTAGTACGTTGAATGATCAAGTACGCGGTCAAGTGGTGCGTGTAGATCCTGTGATCAGCGACGGTGCTGTGCAAATTGATATTGAACTTGAAACATCAGAATCAGACACCATGAAGCCCATGCAACAAGTAGATGCGACTATTTTTGCCAATGTACAAAAAAATGTGAATTATATTAAGCAACCAACCGGTGCAAGCGAAGGCAGCTATGGCTCATTGTTTAAACTCACACTGGATAACAAAGCAGTTAAAGTTGACGTGCAATACGGCAAAGCATCTGGCCAACTGATCCAAGTGTTGTCAGGGCTAGAGCCTGGCGAACAGGTTATTATTTCTACATTAGATATCCCCGCAGAAACAACAACAATAAAAATTGCTGGTTAAGGAAAAACATGAATACTGAAATTTTAAGAGTTAATAACTTAAGTAAGTCTTTTGCGAACGGTGAGCAAGTAAGTCAAATTTTAAAAGGAATTAGCTTTACCGTATACGACGGCGAGTTTATCTCTATTTCTGGGCCTTCAGGTTGTGGTAAATCAACACTGCTTAACATTATGGGCCTGCTTGACACTCCTCAAAGCGGTGAATATTACATTGACGGTTTATTGGTCTCTGATATGGACTCAAACCAACGTGCGAAAGTACGCGGTAATCGCATTGGTTTTGTGTTTCAATCGTTTAACTTAATTGACGAAATGACCGTACTTGAAAATGTTGCGCTGCCACTAAAATACCGTGGTGATTCTTTGTCAACACGCCACGCAAGAGCGTTAGATTGCCTAGAAAAGGTGGGTTTGGCTGATAAAGCTGATTTACACCCAAATCAAATTTCTGGTGGTCAGCAACAACGCGTATCAATTGCACGCGCACTAGCTGGTGATTCTGGCATCATGCTGGTCGACGAGCCGACAGGTAACTTGGACTCAAAAAATGGCGATGCAATCATGGCGTTAATAAAAGACCTAAATCAGCAAGGTACAACGATTGTATTGGTTACCCATGATCCGCGTTATGCCGACATGGCTACGCGGAGTATTCAGCTAAAAGATGGCACTGTGGTTACTGCAAATGTAGAACAGGTTGCTCAGTCATGTTAAAAACGGCCTACAATACCTTTAAACGTGCCAAACAATATTATTTTACTACTGTATTTACACTGGCATTAACGCTCTCTATGGTGCTTAGTTCATTTAGCTTGGTTGATCTAGTGTTTTTCTCACCGCTGCCTTATCAACAAAGCGATAACTTATATTTACTTGAAGGCACCATTAACTCTAAAGGCTATTCAGGGCCTGCGAGTAACTCAAAAGTAATGAGCTACATTCAGCACGAAAACACTGTTTTTACTGATGTCGCTACTTATCATAAGTGGACTGATTATAAGCTACTAGATAAACCCAGTAGACCCGCAATAGATGTCATTCTCGCTTCACATAATTTATTTGATTTACTCGGCGTAAAACCAAAACTTGGTCGGTTATTTAACAAATCAGAAGCGCTCGGCACTCAGCAAATGTCGGTCGTATTAGGTTATCGTGCTTGGCAAACTCACTATAAAAGTGACCCTAATATTGTTGGTAAAAAAATACAACTTAATCAACGCCGCTTCACGGTTATTGGCGTCGCTCCCGATAACCTTGTACTACCTGATTACAGCAAGATAAATAACGCAATTTGGTTACCAATTGATGCTGACGAAGCCTTCAACCCTAAAACATCTAACGGTTTTATGGGCGCATATAAGAATGTTGTTAGATTTAAATCTGCAACATCAGAGCAGGAAATTAATAAGCAATTAAGTAATTTATCACTCAAAGGTGCGCAGTTGCACGCGCCTAATATTTTAAAAGACTTTACTGTGGATGCACGTGTTACTGCATTTAATGATGCACTTAGGGGTGACAGCGGTAAAATTGTACTCATGCTGCTCTTAGGTGTGTGCTTATTAATGCTCATTGCACTTATCAACCTGTCTAGCATGCAGCTTGCAAAAGCTATTACACGTATCAAACCGCTTGCAATCAGCTTTGCATTCGGAGCAAGTAAAAAACAGCTCATTATTGAAACACTCAAACATAATATTTTACTTATTAGTATTGCAGTATTACTTGCTTTAACACTTACTCAAATCGGCTTTATCGTTATTCAAAACCTAGCAGCTGACGCCATTCAACGTTTAGACACGCTTTCTCTTAGCTTTAATACTTTGTTATTTTCGGCATTTTTAATTATTAGTATTGCCTCACTTTATTCATTTATAGAACTTAGTGTAGTGAAAGAGCAAAACTTAATGAGCAGCCTACAAAGCAGCGGTAAAGGAACGGGTAAACAAATGAGTTCTGCCACCAGCCACTTACTTGTTGGTTTGCAAATTTTGTTTTCGTTTTTAGTATTAACCACCGCCAGTCACGTCGTGCTCGTTACACTATCTGAAGCACTTAGAGATAACGGCATTAACACTAAAGGCAAGTACTCACTAACCGTTAATTACAGCAATATTGATAAATCCAGCGAACGCATTAATTTACACAAAGCAATTAACCAGAGGTTGCTAGCGCTTAATAATGTAAGCAGCTTAGCTGTGTCATCCGAAATGAGGCTGCCAAAAACGGTTAATGTCAATCAAATATATAACGAAGCTGGACAGTATATTGCCCAAGCACGTAATAGCTTAGTAACTGCCAATTACTTTACTGAACTTAACTTAACGATAACGGGTAAAGGCTTTGCCAAAGGGGATGAACAACTCGAAAACCCACCGATCATTATCAATCAGCGCCTTGCAGATTTACTTAATAAAAACAGTAATGAAGTACTAAACAGTAAAGTGAGTTTTGATAATAAAAAGTATTACTCAATCATAGGTATTGTCAGCAACACCTATGTACCGGGCAGCCCTGAAAGTGAAGACTTTGAAGTTTTTACACCTAAAGATTACCCTGGTTGGCAACAATTTACGTATTTAATTACTGTTACAGATGAAAATAATGCAATTGCCCATATTCAACAAGCAGTATTAGAAGTAGATCAACGATTAGACATTAATAACATCGCTTCTTTAACAAGTATGTTTGATGAAAAAAGGCAACGTCACTTAAATGCAGCATGGCTGGCTATTGTGTTGGCATCAACATCGCTGCTGATGGTGTGTATTGGCATAAACGGTATTGTTAGCTATTTGGTTAAAGTACGCAGATATAGCTTAGGCGTCAAACTTTCTATGGGGGCTGACAATTATAGGTTACTAAAAGAAAGCTTATTAGAACTCATGCAACCCATAACAATGAGCTTAGTGTTAGCCTTTTCGTTGGCATTTTTAATTATAGGCTATTGTATGTCATTACCTGGGGTTGACCTGCCTATAGACTGGTGGTTAACAACGGTAATTTGGCTGGGTTTATTAGCGATATCAGTACTTGCCAGCTTTTTTCCGATCAACCAAACGTTACGACAAGATCCAATAAAGGCACTACGAAATGAGTAAACTTAATCTTATTATAGCGTTATGGTTCATTGCCTCATCATCCGTTGAAGCTATTGAAATAGATAATAGTAAGTGGGCTAATCTCATAGAGTCTACAGGGCAAGAAACTATTTCATTATCACCAAATGGAGAGCTGGTTTTATTTTTACACCAAATTGAATACCCATCTATTGAATATTTATCTCAACAGCGCGTCGCATTAGCAGGTCTGGATTTTTATACTGATTTATCGAGCAGAGTTGATACTGAACAATATAGCCGCGCAACTTTATTTAATCTTGCAACAAACGCTAGAGAAGAAATTAAGACTGTAGAAGGAGTGATTGTCGATTTTAATTGGTCTCCTGACGCTAAAAAAGTCGCATTTTTAATTCAGCTGGGTGCCAATACAAACCTATGGTTGTACGATATAAATAACAATGTATCTAACAAACTAACAGATCTCAATTTTTCCACAAGTCTTGGCGGAAGACATCTGCGATGGCTACCTGATGGCCAAAGTATTGTCGTCAAGCAGCGAAATTTGCCAATAAAGACATCTAAATATATACGTAAAAAACCCAATTTGTTGTCATCTGAGCTGCAAAAAGAGCAAGGGCGGACCCATCAAAGCTTATTAATAAATGACGAGATGAAGAATCAGTTTATATCTATCAATCAAACCAAATTAGTGAAGATAGACCTCAATGGTAAAGTTTCTACATTAACTAAAAGTGGCTTATTTAATGATTTTTCCGTCTCTCCTGATGGTAAGTATTTACTGTATTCCATGCCACCGATTGAGTTGTCATCTTATTTACCTTATAAAAAATGGGGGAGCGCTTATAATATCGTTAGTATAGAAGAGCCAACCACCACATACAGCTTACCCAACTTAAACGATAAAATTAATCTACCTAAATCTAAAGATAGCGTACCTATTGGCGCTAGGTTAGTTAAATGGCTACCATCAGAAGACTCAACTGTGACTTGGGTCGAAGCGAGTGATAGAGGGGATATGTCTTTAGCTCAAACTTACCATGATCACATCTACAAACTAGTAAGTCCATTTGACGAGAATAAAAAACTGGTGCATCAAGTAAAATGGAGAGTTCACGATGTATTATGGGGCGTTTCAGGAATAGGTGTACTTCAGGAATGGCGCTATGATAGCAAACAGGCAAGAACTACTTTAATCAACGCCGAAACTTCTGTGAATTATTTAATCCATCAAAGAGATTATCGTGATAAGTTCAACGACTTTGGTGATCCACAGACTCTCCGTACGCCTGAAGGATATGAAGTTTTAGTTGAACAAGATAATTATTTATTTTTCTTTTCCTCAGGACAAAGTAAAGAAGGTATAAAGCCAATAGCTCAATCTTTTAATACATCGAATCACGTTGTTGAAACTATATTTTTAAGCAATACTGACAATATAGAAATGCCCCTAAGAATCGCTAATGACACCTTAATAATAGAAAAGCAAAATAATACAAGCGCACCTCAATACTACGCATTAACGAATAAAGGTTTCAAAAAACAGATTTCACTTTTATCAAGCGAAAATAGAAATAATTTTGTTAACCAGCCACTTACTATCAATTACAACAGAAGCGATGGATTAAATCTGGTTGGAACGCTGCATTTACCTAACAATTATAAAAGGAATAAATCAGATAAAATCCCTGCTATTTTATGGATTTACCCCGATGAATTTAAAAACAAAAAACTGAGCCAGCAAAATACAGTACGCACGAATTTATTTAGAGAGTTTGATCCGCTAAGTCCCTTGGTATTTCTTCATGACGGTTTTGCCGTTTTCGAATCTCCCTCAATGCCAATCACTTCATTTAATGGCGGAGAACCTAACGATGACTTCATTAATCAGATTCGTTTAAATGCCGAAGCTGCCGTCAATGCTTTAGAAGATACAGGCTCTATTGATATTCAAAGATTAGTTGTTATGGGGCATTCTTATGGAGCCTTTACTGTGGCTAACTTACTCGCGCATACAGATCTATTCAAAGCTGGTATTGCTCGAAGTGGTGCTTACAATAGGACTCTTACCCCTTTTGGATTTCAGGGTGAAAAACGTAATCTATGGCAAGCAAAGGAAACATATATTAATATATCCCCTCTAATTTATGCGGACAAAATAAATGAGCCTTTATTGTTAGTTCATGGTGAAAGCGATAAAAACTCGGGCACTTACCCAATGCAATCAATGAGAATGTATCAGGCACTAATTGCTAATAAAAAGACGACTCAGCTAATTATGCTTCCGTATGAAGGACATACATATCAAGCTAAAGAAAACCTATCTTACTTGCTCGTCCACCAGTCTGAATGGGTAAAGAAATGGCTAAATACGTCTGAATAATATGCTAAAACTATTTAATCCACGCCAAAAAGAGTTGCTTGAGCAACGCAAAACAGCTCATGAAATCTGCCGCTTGTTTGCCAAAAGCCCCAGCAAAGGCAACTTAAAGCGCATTAAGGGTTTGTTTGCTATGTGTGGTGAAGGCGTGATTATTGAGGCGAGCTTCCACTTAGATTACGGCTCGCAAGTGCAAATAGGTGATCGTACTTTTATAAACATTAATTGCACTGTGTTAGATGCACCAATTGTTGAGGGGGTCATTACCATTGGCAGTGATTGTTTAATTGGCCCAAATGTTCAGCTATTAGCGGTGTCTCATGCAGTTGAGCCTAAACAAAGGCTACAAAAAGAAAACTTTGCAGCGCCAATAACGATAGGCAATAACGTGTGGATTGGCGCAGGGGTTATAGTCTTGGCGGGCATCACCATCGGCGATAACGCTGTAGTAGGCGCAGGGTCTGTCGTCACCAAAAATATTGCCGAAAATACAGTAGTTGCAGGTAATCCAGCAGCTAAAATCAGAGATATTTAAAAACATTGATCGTAGGCAGTCCATTTATAGCGACACAACATAAACAGCCAAATTCACCTTTTCGCGCTCAAGCACGCCCTACAGGTAGGTCGTCATTTATGGCGACACAACATATACAGCCAAATTCACCTTTACGTGCTAAAGCACTCCCTACAGGAAGGTCGTCATTTATGGCGACACAACATAAACAACTACATTCACCTTTACGCGCTAAAGCACGTCCTACAGGTAGGTCGTGCTTTATGGCGACAATAATATAAAAGGCCTCTCGGTAAACGAAAGGCCTTAGTTAGAAGATTGTAACTAATTTTATATAACGACTTATCTATTCATAGCGTAAAGTAAGCGATGGCCGTGCGCTCGCGGCTTTGAAAGCAATAGTTGCTACCGTAAGCCAAGTTATTACAGCCACAACCAATGTAGCCACAGCATAAACCCAAATAGGTTGCCCTATGCGGTCATTAAAACTATTTAGCCAATTATCTGTTAACCAATAAGCGAGCGGTATACTTACTACTAAGCTCAGTGACACAAGTTTTAAATAAGACAAACTCAACCCTGTTACTAATTGCATGATGGGTGCGCCCAACACCTTTTTAATGGCCAAATCTTTTTGTTGCGAGAGTACCGTTTGAGAAACTAATACCGCAAGGCTTATAAGGGTTAGCACCGTACTTCAAAATTAATAACCATTGTGATAACGTAATTATGCGACGCTCATTTTTGTAATTTTTTGCATAATCATCTGCAAGCGCGCTTATTTCTATATCAAGGATTGAAAAGCGCGATTTTAATACATCCGCAATTTGCGTTTTTAAATCTGTATGTGAAGCTGCGTCAGTTACTTTAATGACTATATTGCCATTCGGAATGTAACTACGTGCAAGATTAAAAGAAAGGGGTATCATTTCCTGCTTAGCTGAACCTACCTTAACATCTGCGACAACGCCGACAATAGTCGCATTTAAATTTGAATCAGCATTGGTAAGCGTCATGCCGATCACGTCCTGCAATGATTTGTAACCCGCTAAATGAACCATCGACTCAGTAACAATTAACGCCACTTGCTCAGAGCCATCAGGCATTTTTTGATACCAATCACTTTGAAATTCTTCACTAAAGCCTCTGCCTGCTAACAAGTGAAGGCCTAATGCTTCAACAACATTAAAGCTCGTTACAACGGAAGGCGCGACACCTTCAATTACCTGACCATTTGGCCAAGTTAATTGAACTCCTCCTCGTACTTGCTCTGTAATATTAATGTCGGTTGCAGTAACTGAATCAACGCCTGGTAAATCAGCAATTGCTGATATTAGTTGTGTTTTATCTTTTTCAAATAGTTGTGTGGCTGGTACATTTTTAACTATGAGTCTATTTTTAGTTTGATAACCCACATCCATGTTAGCAACAAACTCCAGCTGTAACTGGGCAATTATAAAGACGATAAAGATCAATATCGCCAAGCCTGCTTGAAAACTCAGTACTCCCTTCACTAGCAAACTTAAATGGTACTGATAATGTGTTCTTACTAATAATTTCACATCAACATTCGCAACAACTACCCCTGCATATACACCATTGAGTAATCCTATTACTAAGGTAACTAAAACAGCCATCAGCACCATACTCTTGCTGAGTACGAACAATATATGTGTCTCGACTAACTGATTAAAGTAACCATAAGTCAGCTCAACAAATGCCAAAGACAACACCACCGCACAACCTGTCATCAAAATAGATTCATAGATAAATAAACGAAAAAGTTGACCTCGGCTTGCCCCTATTGCCTTTTTAATCGCAATTTGTTTTGCAGCTCTACCAACACTGACTAAATTAAAGTTGATAAAATTACAGGTTATTTGCAAAAAAAGAATGAAAATCAGCCCGCACGCAATGGTAACTGCGAGGATCGACCCAGGCGCTTTCATTTCATAAGTTGAGCGACCTTTTAAATAAATATCAGTGATATTAATCAATTTATATTGTACCGTTTTGTGCTCTTCTGACTTTGTTTTTAAATATTCTTTAAATAACTTAGTTTCAAGTTCAGCAATATCTGTATTTACAGCTGTTTTTATATAAACGTAACCATGGGGTTGCTTTTCAATTGTGTTAGGGAAGGCTGTTAGCACACTGAACTGAAAATGAGTATGCGTTGGTAAGTCCTTAAATACCGCGCCAATTATATAGGCTTGATTTTTTGTCGTTAACCGTCTTCCAATTACATTGGCGTTAGCAAATAGTCTGATCGCTTCTGATTCACTGATAGCAAGTTGATTAGGCGTGTTCAAAACCAGATCTAAATTGCCAAAAATAATGTCTAGGTTAATAAATCGATCTAAATTATTTGACGCAAAATAGACATCTTTTAACTTAACATTGGTTTCGCCATTATATGCGTCTAAATTAAAATGGTGATCAACATATCCCATAAACTCGGCAGGTATTAAACTAAATATTTCTTCAATGTCGCTATCATTTTTAAGTGCTAGTGCCACAGCTAAATCGCGCATCGGCATAAGCGTGTCAAAGCCAAAGCTTTTATAATCTACATGTGCCCTATATACCCGCTGTTTATCCGGTTGGTTACTATCATAAGAAAGCTCATGTTTTACAAATAGAGCCAACAAGATAACAGCTGCTAACCCAGCGCTATAACTAATAAAATGGAGCCAAAATAATCGAGTCGCTTTTGTTCTTATTGAAATAATTAATTGTTCCAAAGTGGTCATCCTTTTCAACTAGCTTTGCGCTGCCAAAATTTAACTCGATACTTTGGCAGCGTTAACATTTTTGTCTAAAACATCACTTTTTTATTATTCATAGCGTAAAGTAAGCGATGGCCGTGCGCTCGCGGCTTTGAAGGCAATAGTTGCTACCGTAAGCCAAGTTATTACTGCCACAACCAATGCAGCCACGCCATACACCCAAAAAGCTTGCTCAACACGCTCATTAAAGTTCGCGAGCCAGTCACCCACCAGCCAATAAGTTAGCGGGTATGCGATTGCTACACTGCCAAGCACTAAAATTAAAAACTCTTTTGCCAGTAGATTCATAATACTGATGCGTGATGCGCCAAGCACTTTGCGTACAGCGACTTCTTTTTGGCGACGAATCGTGGCAAATGAAGCTAAACCAAAAGTACCTAAGCAAGTTAAGAACACTGCAAGGCCAGTAAATATAAGTACGACAAGAGAAACACGCTCATCACCTTTTAATACCGCTTTATAGTTTTCAGCTAGTAGGTTTATTTTTGGCTCATAAATATTAGACACTTCAGCTAAAGCTGTAATCACTGCTTGTTTTATAGCAGGGAGGTTTTGCACGTTCACGGTTAAAATTACTTCAGATACTGGTGTTAAATAGTTATAACCACATAAAAACATAATGTTAGAATTCGCATCTTGTGCATTACCAACCTTTACATCTTTTACAACACCAACAACTTGCATATCCACATTACGCCCTGTGTCTTTAATTTTTTGTCCAACAATATCAGCCACATTGCTATAACCAGCCTGCTTGGCAACGGTTTCTGTAATAATTGTACCTACTGTTGTAACCCCGTTTGCTCGCGTCGCCCAGTCTGAGGAAAACTCACGGCTAAAGTCTCTACCAGCAATAAGCGTAAGGCCTAGCCCTTTTACAACATCAAAACCAGAACCTATCACAGGGGTTATTCCACCTGAAAATTCACCATTGGGCCAAGTAGGCTGTAATGTATTATTAATTGAAACGGTTAAACGAGTATCAATAATCGTTGCTTGCTCTACACCATCTATAGCCGTCAAGCGATTAATTAGTGCGCTAGGCTGCTGCGTAAATACCGATTGCACCGGCAACTCTGAAACCACTAAGCGTTGCTGCGTTTGATAGCCTAAAGGAAGACTTTGTAAGTGAGATAATTGTTTTAACAACGTAACCGATGCAATGATCAAACCGATTGCTAATGAAGCTTGCAAGGTCAATAAACATTTACGTACCCAAATGGCCGTATTACCGCGTTGTAAATCGCCACTTAACACTCGTTTTGCGCTAAATGATGAGATAAACAATGCCGGGTACAAACCTGCAAGTATGCCTACAGCAATAACAACAGCCATAATGCCCAAACCAAAGGCTGAAAAATAACTCACTATCAGTTCACGATCGACCAGCTGGTTAAAACTTGGCAATAACAGCTCCACTAACACACAGGCAATAATCATCGACAATAGAGCAACCAAAGTAGACTCAGCTAAAAACTGTGTTACTAACTGCAGCTTACTTGCGCCAAGTGCTTTGCGCACCCCTACTTCTTTGGCGCGCTTTGCAGACTGTGCCACCGTCATATTGATAAAGTTAAAGCCAGCAATCAAAATAAGTAACACGCTCAACCCTGCACAAATCGTTACAACTTGCTTTGCGCCGCCTGCTTTCATTTCAAATGGCGATTTTGCTGTTAAATGTAAGTCTAGTAATGGGTGTAACTCAATGGCAACTTGACCCGCCATTTGCCCATTGAAGTACTGTTTAGACAGTGTATCAGCGAGTGCTTTTGGATCTGCTTGCGGCGCCAAGCGCATATAAACATAACTGCTATTAACCATCAGGTTATTTGGATCATGTTTTACATATACGAGGTTTTTAAATGCAAAGTGAGTATTGCTTGGTAAATCTGCAAACACCGCCCGTACAGTATATTGCCCTTGTTCGTGCTGTAGCGTGTTACCAATAACATTTATTGTACCGAAAATTCGCAGTGCTTCAGATTCACTTAGAGCCAAGCTCTCAGGTGTACTCATTGCATTTTTTAAATCCCCTGCCAATGTGTTTATATTGATAAAGTTCTCAATATTTGGCGTTGCCCCATACAAGTCATTAAGTTTAAAACCCTGATCCCGGTACTGCACGTCAACCATAGCTTCTCGAGTCAGCGATACCATCGTCAAACCAAACACTTCTTCTACTTGGCTATATTCAGTGGCTTTTGCCGCTTGAGAATAATTGAAAATAGGAATAACTGATAACCCTAACTTTGAGTAATCTTGGCCTACACGGTAAACACGTTCAGCGTGAGGTTGCTGACTATCGTATGACAACTCGTTTTGTGCAAACAGTGCAACCAAAATAGCCGCGCCAAGGCCAATACTTAAACCGACTAAGTTTAAAATAAAATGCTGTTTTTGCTGTTTAAATGCCCGTAGGGCAGTTACCAAGTAATTAATAAGCATATTAAGCAACCTCAACAGCGGCTTGCTGTACTAGATTTGCTTTATCAAGCATCACTTGGCCATCAAGCAAGCGCACTAAACGGTCTGCGTAGTTTCCCTCTTTGTCAGAGTGCGTAACCATAATAACCGTGGTGCCTTCTTGATTTAGCTCACGTAGCATGGCCATCACCTCATCGCCATTTTTAGAATCTAAGTTACCGGTTGGCTCATCGGCTAAAATTAGCTTAGGGTTAATAACCAAAGCGCGCGCGACTGCAACACGCTGCTGCTGACCGCCCGATAACTGCTGAGGTAAATGCTCGCCACGGTGGTCTATTCCCACTCGTTTTAAAATTGCATCAACACGTTGCTTACGCTCACTTTTACTCACTTTTTGGTACTGTAAAGGCAGCTCAACATTTTCAAATACAGTTAGCTCATCAATTAAGTTGAAGCTCTGAAATACAAAACCAATCGAAGCTTTACGTAGCTCTGCCAATTGCTTCTCGCTGTAACCTGCAATGTCAGTACCTGCAAAGTCAAAGCCACCACTTGTTGGCGAGTCCAGCATGCCTAAAATTGATAACAACGTTGATTTACCACACCCAGACGGGCCCATTATCGCTAAAAAGTCACCTTCGTTTACTATTAGGTTAATGTTGCTTAGCGCTGTTGTTTCAACATCTTGAGTACGAAATACACGGCTTAAATTAGTTAATTTGATCATTGTTGTTATCCTTAAAATTGTAGTTGTTGTGCTTTTTCGAAGTTGCTGTAGCTTGAGGTGATCACCTGATCCCCCGCATTTAGCCCTTCGAGCACTTCAAAATAATGTTGATTCTTTTTGCCTAAACGAATATCACGGCGCACCGCTCTATCACTACCTTGCTCAATTACGTATGCCCAGTTACCACCGGAGTTAGTAAAAAATGCACCTCGATTAAGTAGTAAGGCATTGTTTTTGTTGTTGCCAAGCATTAACTCAAGATCAATGCTCTGGCCACGTTTAATACTTTTTGTCGCACTGGGTAAATCAACCTCGATTTGAAATTGTGACTGCTGTACGCGGCTATCAATTTTGCTCACCTTCGCGGTAATCTCGCCATCATCAAGCTCAATCATCACTGCCATATCGCGCTGAACTTGATTTAAATAAAACTCATCAAGACGCACCACTAATTTATATTCGTTAGGAATATCAATTTGACCGAGTCGTGCGCCGCTACTTTTTGACTCACCAATTTCTACATCAAGCTCGCTTAAATAGCCTGACACGGGCGCTTTTACCAATAAGTTGTCGAGGTTTCGACGGGCAAACTGGAGGTTTTTCTCTAGCATTTTAGCGCTATCTGAAAGCTGAGCCACTTGCACCTCTCGTATTGAATTTTCTTGTTTTTGGCGCTCTAGGGTGAGCTCTTTACGGGCTTGGTAATAATTTAAATCTTCTTCAAGCTCTGCTAATTGCTCTTGCGCCAACACCCCGCTTTTAACCAAGGGCTTAGTTTGTTTTAAGCGGCGTGTTAAATGAGTGATTTTTAATTCGATTTCTAATAGGTCACGGCGTAAATTTAAGCGGCTGGTTTCCATCGTCATTTGTGTATTACGTAAAAAGTTAAGCTGCTCTGTTACTTGTGCCTCACGGCTCATAACATCCAGCTGTAAGTTAGTATTGCTTAAGCGCACCAGTGGCTGGCCTTTTTCTACAAACTCTCCTTGCTCTATCAAACGCTCTTCAACTTGACCGCCAGCGATAGTATCGAGGTAAATACTGGTTTTTGGTACGACTTGACCGCGTAAGCTTAAGGCATCTTTAAAGGCACCTTGTTTAACCGTGCTAACCGTTAAACTGCTGCGCTCGATATTTTGGCTACGGCCTGTATCACTGCTTTGCGTAAAACCGTATGCAGCCGCTGCAACACCTAAAGTAAGTGCTGCAAAAGTAAATTTTTTTAAATATTTTTGCGTAAATGAGCGTTCTATTTTTTTGTCCATGTCGGCTACCTTGATACAGGTTTAATTAATCTAATTACCCATAGGTATAACAAAGTGCATGCCAACTTTTATTTTTATTAAATTACAATGACTTAAATTTAAATTTTGCCCAGCGGATACTCTAAGTGTCCGCTAATAGAACACTTAGTAACTTATTAAGCGTCCATTTATGGACACTGTTCCGTTTTTGTTTTAGGCTAAATAAAACCTTATAAAAAATAATAATTATGAAACAGTCAGGTTCGATTTTAATTGTTGACGATAACCCCGATATTCTCATTGCGGCGCGTTTATTATTAAAGCAACACTATCAACGCGTTAAAACTACTGATAACCCATTTGATATTGCTGGCATTATTAACGAACAGCGCAATAGCGATCAGCCCATTGACGTTATTTTATTAGATATGAACTTTAGCCAAGATTCCATTAGCGGCAAGGAAGGCTTTTATTGGCTAAAAAAAATCATCGAACAAGACGCCAACATCGTGGTGTTACTGATGACCGCCTACAGTGATATTCAACTTGCTGTTGATGCCATTAAAGCGGGTGCCTCTGATTTTATTGCTAAACCATGGCAAAACGAGCAACTACTCGGTGCAGTCGCCGCTGCGTTCTCACACGCTAAAGACAAACAACAAGTCGGTAAGCTCACTCGTCAAAAGCACGGCCTAAACCAAGCACTAAATACGCCTTCGTTTGAATTTTTAGGACAAAGCACAGCAATGCAGCAGGTATTTAATACCATTGAAAAAGCCGCAAAAACCGACGCAAATATATTGATCACCGGCGAAAGTGGCACAGGTAAAGAACTCACCGCTCACGCAATTCATCAAGCAAGTATGCGTAGCGAACACACCTTTTTGAGCTTAGATATGGGCGCAGTGGTGCAAAACCTATTTGAAAGTGAGTTATTCGGCCATAAAAAAGGCGCGTTTACTGACGCTAAAGCTGATCGAATTGGTAAATTTGAACTTGCCCAAGGCGGCAGTTTATTTTTAGATGAGTTAGGTAACTTACCTCTTGAACATCAAGCTAAGTTACTCGCCGCATTGCAAAACCGCCAAGTAACTCCGATCGGCGGCAGTAAAACAATTGATATTGATATTCGCCTCATTTGCGCCACTAACGACAACCTTGAGCAAGCGGTCGCTGAAGGTCGTTTTCGTCAAGACTTACTGTATCGTATTAATACCGTTGAAATTAGATTACCTGCCTTACGTGAGCGCAGTGATGACATTCCATTACTTGCTGATTACTACCTCAATCATTTTGCACAAAAATATAAACGCAACTTAACCATAACCACGCATGATATGGCATCGCTTTGCCATTACTCATGGCCGGGTAATGTACGTGAGCTCGCCCACGCCATAGAGCGTGCGGTAATATTAAGCGAAGGCGAAAATCTTGATGTGAGTTCAGTGGTTGGCAATATTACAAGTAACGTCAACAGCACTAATAACCCAATTGAAAATAATAATGCGTACGATACTTTTGATTTAGATATACTCGAACAACGCACAGTGCGCGCAGCCCTTACTCACTATCAAGGTAATGTGAGCCACGCAGCTAAAGCGCTTGGTTTAACCCGCGGTGCGATGTATCGCCGCCTTGAAAAGTATGGCTTATAAATATGCGCCCTTATTTTTTACTCGGCTTTAACCTAGCCGCATTAACCAGCTGCAGTGCACTATTATGCTACCTGTTTATTAATAAAGGCTTTTCGGCAACGCTGCTATCAGTTGTCTTAATAAGTATTGCGCTGATCGGCCATCTATTTACACTATTTACTCGCCAGCAAAAACAAGCCGAAATGGTTATTCGCGCACTCGCTAATGGCGATAGTACCTTAGGCCTTAGCCAGTATCATCCAATGCGTAAGCAGTTCGATCAAGTCAAAGAGCAAATGCAAACCGCACGCTTTAATGCCGAGCAACAAGCACAGTTTTTACAAGCATTATTAATTCATGTCGACTTGGCTGTATTAGTCTCTGATGACAGCGGCCAAGTTATTGAGTCAAACCCTGCTGTAAATAAGCTTTTAGGCAAAAGCTTTAAGCACTTAACTGAATTAGGCGCGGTGGGTGAGCTACTTTTACAAGCCGACCAAAACGTACGTAGCACCCTACACTGGCAAATAGGTGAACAACACGATACATTGTCAATTCAACTAAGTATCGCCGAAATTCAGGGTAAAGTTCGCCGTGTTGTCAGCATACAATCGATTCATGATCAATTGCAGTTAAAAGAACAGCAAGCCTATAAGCGCTTAACTAAAGTACTAACGCACGAAATAGCAAATTCTATCACGCCACTTTCATCTCTGGCTAATACGTGTACAACCTTATTACCGCAAGAACTGTGTTTTGATGATATTGAAGATAAGCAAGACTTACAGCTTGCACTAAGCACGTTAGCGTCACGTACTGGGCATTTAGGCGAATTTATAGCACGTTTTCGTCAAGTTAGTAGCTTACCCAAACCTAATTTAGCACCATACAATTTAGCTAATATACTTGAACAAATAGTCGCGCTGCACCAACAGCAAGCACTCAGCCAAGGCACAACTTTTGAGCTTGCGATTCGTAGCCAGCAACTGGTGATGCTCGATAATAGCCAAATAGAGCAAGTGCTGGTTAACTTAGTAAAAAATGCACTTGAAGTACTTGCTATGGATCAGCAACAAAACGCACAGCACTCAAACAAAACACCCATAATTCAACTCACCCTCGCGCAAAATAGCGCCCAACAGCTTTACATTGAAATCAGTGATAACGGCCCAGGTATTGCTGAACACGTTATAGATATGATTTTTGTGCCCTTCTTTACCACCAAGCAACAAGGTTCTGGTATTGGCCTAAGCCTATCAAGGCAGATTATGCTCAACCACGGCGGTGATTTAGTTTATGTGCAAAAGCCACAAGGCGCATGCTTTAGGTGTGTGTTTGGATGATAGGCCGTCATTTATGGCGGTAATTCATTTATGACGGTAATTAGAATTTATACTTTTCGCTAAAACACAACTTACTACCACATTTCTCTCATCTTGCCACAGCTCATCACTATACGTGTACTAATTTTATAGTGTGATTCTTGCCCAATATGGTTATTCCTTCTTTACAAAACCCGAATAAAAGGCAATGCAAATGATAGTGATTTGCAAAACCGCATGTTACCATTGTGAACACAAGATGAAATGTTGTAAAAAAGAAGGGCTCTATGAAACGCTCGTTAGTTTCTGTTGCATTAAACATGGCTCTATTGCCAGCAGTAATACTCTCTCATACTACTCATGCCGAACAAGTGACACCTGATAGCGATAAAAAAATCGAAACTATTATGGTAACAGGCCAAAAAATAGCCCGCTCTTTACAAGAAACAACAACCAGTGTAGCGGTCTTAACGCCTGAACAACTTGAGCAACAACAGATAAACAGCTTTGATGATGTAATGATTAATATTGCAAATACGCATAGTGACAATAATCGCAGCTTTAGCATTCGCGGTATTGATGGCTTTAATGTTTCAGGCGGTGGTAATAGCTTTTTAGCCAGTATTTATGTTGATGGTGCGCCCCTACCTGCTGACTTAGTTAGAGCCGGTGCTTTTTCAACTTGGGACGCGCAACAAATTGAAGTTTTACGCGGTCCGCAATCAACACTACAAGGCAGAAATGCATTAGCGGGTGCTGTAATTTTAAATACACAAAACCCAACCTATGACTGGCAAGGCAAGTATAAACTTACCGTAGGATCCCATGGCCACCAGGATGTAGGTGTTGCTATTGGAGGTGGTATTGTTGATGAGCAACTTGCATTTCGCTTTAGTGCAGAAGAAACCAGCGATGACGGCACCGTAAAAAATACATTTGATAATTCAGATGCCAGTGCCTCTGATGAACACACATACCGCCTTAAGTTTTTATATGAACCCACAAATTTAGAAGGGTTCTCTGCCCAATTAAGTCTAATGAATGCTGAGCGATCGTACGGTACAACTACACTGGCAATTGCCGAAGGTCAAAACCCTTTTGAAAATCGCGTAACCGTTTTTAATGATCCCCGTAGACGAAAAACCAGCTCTGATCTTGCCTCTTTAACGTTGCAATACGATATTGACGATCATTTATCGATTGCGTCTTATACTACCTATTCAACTGTAGACACTTCCTTTGTCTGGGACTCTGATTATGTGGCTAAAAGGGGTATAGAGCCAACAGTCGATACTGGCAGCACTCGCAGTAATGACTCTAATATTGATACGTTAAGTCAGGAACTTCGCTTAACGTTTGATTATGATAGCTTTAGCGGTGTGTTAGGTGGTTACTATTTTAACGCCGACAGCGAGAGTACTAGCACCGGCTTAAATCATTATCAGTTATCCAGGTTTGGTTTATCTAGCGATGGCTTGCAAGCGCAGTTTAAATTGCCAAAAAATATTGCTGACTTAGTTTACAGCCAATACGATGCATTTAACCCTGCAACAACAGAAATTTATACGCAGCTAAGCAGCGAAGTAACCAGTTATGCACTGTTTGCCGATGGTGTATGGCATTTAAATAATCAATGGGATTTACTTGCCGGTATCCGCTTCGATAAAGAAAAACAAAGCAACGCTAATGACGCTAAGTACACTATTTTAAATCAAGACAAAATGCCTAATCCAGCCAATTACGCAGGCACTCCTCTTGAAGGTATTACCCCCCTTATTACGGGTATAAACAATAAGCTGTTGGCCTTTGCTGCACAAGCATCAAAAACAGCGCCAATGGTAGACGCATCATTTAACACTCTATTACCTAAAATTGGTGCCAGCTATCACATTAATGATAATGCGACAGCGAGTTTCACTTACCAAAAAGGCTACCGTTCTGGTGGCGTAGGTGTAAACCAAGCAACTAGTAAAATTTTTGAATATGATGCTGAATATACAGACAATTATGAACTTTCATACCGCTCAACTTGGCTTGATAATAAGTTAACGGTAAATGCTAATCTGTTCTACATTGATTGGAAAGATCAACAAGTTGATGTGCAGCTATCTACAAATACCTATGATAGAGAAACAAAAAATGCCGGAAGCTCAAAAGTCCAAGGCTTTGAGCTAGAGCTGAATTATTTAGTAAGCAACAACCTGACGGCATATGCGGCCATTGGCTACTCTGGCACTGAGTTTACTAATTTTAAAATAAGCATCCCGGTTGCTGATGGCTTTAAAGAAACCGATTTATCTTGGCGTCGCTTTATGGCTCCACAAAGAACCCATAATTTAGGTTTAACCTATCAAGCTGATAATGGCTTTTTTACCAACCTAAACCTTAATTATGCAAGCAATGCACCTACTGCTATCAACCCTGAACGTAATGGCGATAAGCCAGGTGACCCTTATTATGATCTACACAATGATGCACGTACTTTAGTGAACTTACAAATCGGCTATGAGTGGGAATCTGTAGGCGTTTACCTCATTGGCAAAAACCTGCTGGATGAAGAATATTTCACTTCAAACGGAGTCAGAAATCCTGATTTAGGAAAACCAAGAGAGTTTGCACTTAATATTCGTGGTGTATTTGATTTGTAAGTAAGAATTACCTAGGCCTTGTATACCCAAGCCACCTCAAGATGCAGAATTCAGCGTTTCACAGGGGCTTAATATCAAGGCGTTACTTTGCAATAATGGCAATCCCTTTTAAGAAGTAACAACGATGAGAGTGAGTCCCTGTGAAGCGCCCTGCGGGTTGGTTTTAAAGCGATTTATACTACGTTATTGATTTTAACAATAGAACCACTATTACTTGCAATCAATGCCTTGCCTAAATCGCTTTAAATTCCAACTGAAACTCACATCTTGAGGTCGCTTGGGTATAAATGCATGATTAAGCGCTTCACAGGGTCAGAACCTAGGCGCTTTGCAGAAAGTAAGCCTCTGCAAAGCGCCTGATAGTTGGTTTAAAAAGATGTCAGTTCAGCTGGCGTCTTTTTGTCGTTTAAACAATATAAAAATAATATTTAAAGGAATAGAAATGAGCTACTTTTTTTTGCTACCAGCTTATTGGCTGTGTGGCATTTTGTTATATGGGGCAAGCCCTAGGCAAAAATTTATAAACCCCAATCAGCGTGTACCGCCAAAATGGTTAACCTTGTTGTTTACGACCGGTTTATTAATTTTAACTGTATCGCTGATGCTTATTGCTAATACAGGCATTTTTATTGCGCTTCTTTACGTATTCATTTTATTTATGTTTTTTATTCCTGCTCCTGTTTTTTTACTCTCGCACAGACCTAAATGGGCTTGGCCAAGCGTTGGTTTTTTTTGCTGCCTCGCGGCGGTATTTCACTTATTAGGAGCAACTCATGTGGCATAAAACATTTGCCGGAATGTTAAGTGGCTTAATTGTAATGATACTGGTGCCAAGCATCATTAGCTTAATATTCCCTCAATTAGTCGGGCTTATTTTAGCGCTTGGATTGGTATTCGCTTTATCAGCATGGGCTGGCGTGATGACTTGGTGCTATGGTGCAAATACAAATAAACAAGCATGGTTAAGAGCTGCTAAGGCGGCCATTCTAACCATTATTATCTTCATTGGCGTATTTTTAACTGCTACGGGGCCAACAGTATGAATAAAGAGACCTTAAAAAACCTTACACATGCTCATGCGTGGCTTGGGTTAATTATCTCTGGCGTATTAATGATTGTATTTGTGTGCGGCTCAATTTCGTTTTTCCGCCATAATATTACACAGTGGGATAGCCAGTATCATGCTCCTGCGGCCGCTTCGGGTGAAGTGGTGCCTGTATCGACAATTCTAGATAATATTGCAGCTCAAAATTTTGCTATTCCTGCCCATCATAATTTATTAATTGCACTACCATCAGCAAAGCAACCTTATTATTACACCGCGTTCGAAACTGAAACTGCGGATGGTCATCATGTTGACCACCAGCTAAATTTTGATGCTGTTACAGGGCAGCAGCTACCATTTGATCTTGATACCTTTTATTTGAGTGACATGCTCTATAATTTACATATCAGCTTATTACTCCCTTATGGCACTGAAATAGTGGGTGTAATTACCTTGCTCTTTTTTGTGATGGTGATGTCTGGTTTATGTATGGTATTGAAAAAAATGATCAGTCATTTTTATCAATACCGTACAAATCGTAATAAAGATACTTACCTTGATGGGCATACTTTAATTGGTGTTTCATCACTGCCATTTACCTTTGTTTTTGCACTAACTGGGGTTATGTTTAATTTAAGTATTGTGCTACAAGCAGGTTTTGGTTTTGCTGTTTTTAAAGGTGATATACCTGCTTTAATACAAACGGCAGGCTTTTTTCAATTCCCTCAAGTGGAATATTCTGGCAATGCTGTAAACAATAGCCAAGTTGATGTCATCCTCAAAAAAACCCAAACACAGTACCCAAACCAAGCTATTAAAATAATAAACATTTATGGTGCAGGAGACGAAAGTGGCGAGGTAGAAGTTAGGCTACATGAGCAAAACAGTTTAGTGCCCACAACATACCTTACTTATAAGCTTAAAGATGCCTCGTTTATTGATGAGTATAATTCAAAGCAAGCGCCTACAGCAGCCACTTACACTGTACTAAGTAATCTACATTTTGGCGAGTTTGGTGGGATCACGCTTAAGTTTGTGTACTTTATTTTAGGGTTTAGTTGTTGTTATTTAATTTTATCCGGCAACCTTATTTGGCTAGAAAAGCGAGAAAATAACCGCCAACAAAGTAAACGAGGATTAGCTTTTGTAAAAGCCATGACCTTAGCTCTTTCAACAGGAACATTAATCGCCGTAGCCTGCAGCTTTATTGGCGCACGGCTTACTCCTATTAGCTGGGATCGAACCGAACTACTGCCTACCTTGTTCTTTTGTGCTATTGGAGTCAGTTTATTACATGCAATATTTAATAGTATGCAGCGCCAGCGCGTTCGTTTAGCGATGGTACAACAGTTATTTGTTGCAGCATTACTATTTACAATTTGCCCTATTTACGACCTTATAAATACTATTTTTGGACACACCACGCACAGTTACCAATTATTAGATGTGGTTTTAGTCAATGCGATGTTGTTAGTTGTAGCGGGGTTTTGTTTTACTTTAGCGCAATATAAACGCCGAGGTTTGGTGAAAAACAGTGCATTTGACGATACGCCAAAACCAATTTTGGAATAACTCAACCACATAATAAAATGGCGTACTGTTTAGTACGCCATTACATTGTAGGTCGTCATTTATGGCGACAATCCAAAGTATAACCCTACAGCAAACACCTTTTCGCGCTAAAGCACGCCCTACATTGTAGGTCGTCATTTATGGCGACAATCCAAAGTATAACCCTACAGCAAACACCTTTTCGCGCTAAAGCAGCCCTACATTGTAGGTCGTCATTTATGGCGGCAATCCAAAGTATAACCCTACAGCAAACACCTTTACGCGCTAAAGCACGTCCTACATTGTAGGTCGTCATTTATGGCGACAATCCAAAGTATAACCCTACAGTAAACACCTTTACGCGCTAAAGCACGCCCTACATTGTAGGTCGTCATTTATGGCGACAATCCAAAGTATAACCCTACAGCAAACACCTTTTCGCGCTAAAGCACGCCCTACATTGTAGGTCGTCATTTATGGCGACAATCCAAAGTATAACCCTAC
>NZ_JABEPJ010000046.1:0-1238 GCF_013002825.1 Pseudoalteromonas sp. NEC-BIFX-2020_002 | reverse complement strand
TGTTGTGATTCAATGAAACCGGACACAAATTTAGGTGGTATTATTACCACTCAAACAGAGGTGTTCTATGACAAAACAACGTCGCTCTTTTTCTCAAGAGTTTAAACTTGATTCAGCAAAATTAGTCCTTGATGAAGGATACTCACTCCCAGAAGCTGCTCGCTCACTAGAAGTCGGTGAAACAGCTCTTCGTCGTTGGGTTAAGCAATTACAAGATGAGCGTGGTGGCACAACACCAAACTCTAAAGCGCTTACTCCTGAACAGCTGAGAATTCAGGAGCTTGAAGCTAAAGTTAATCGCCTTGAAAGAGAAAAAACAATTTTAAAAAAGGCTACCGCTCTCTTAATGTCAGACGAGATGAACAATATTCGTTGATAGACCAATTAAGTGAGCATGAGTCTGTGGAAATGGTCTGTAGCGTATTTAATGTTCCGCGTTCAAGTTATTATGATTTTAAGCAGCGTGTGACATCAATTAAACTTGAAGAGGTGCAACTTAGGTCAACGATTAATGAGTTATTTTCACTCAGTCGTGGAGCTGCTGGTAGCCGCATGTTGGTGGCGATGCTAAAAGACGCTGACTTACCTGTTGGCGTCTTTAAGGTACGCCGTATCATGCGTGACATGGGGTTGGTCTGTAAACAACCTGGGCCTCATTCATATAAATTAGCGAAGGGGGAGCGGCCAGACATTCCAAACAGACTTAACCGTGAATTTGAAGTAAATAGCCCAAACCAAGTTTGGTGTGGGGATATTACGTATATATGGACGGGTAAGAAATGGTCGTACTTGGCTGTTATTATTGACTTGTTTTCTCGTCGTGTGGTTGGCTGGGCAATGTCTGATAAGCCTGATACTGACTTAGTTATTAAAGCATTAGATAGAGCATACGAACAACGAGGCAAACCATCTGGGCTGATGTTTCATTCAGACCAAGGGAGTCAATACAGCGCAAAAAGGTTTCAACAAAGGCTGTGGCGTTACCGTATAAAACAAAGTATGAGTCGCCGAGGGAATTGCTGGGATAATGCCCCGATGGAGCGCCTATTTAGAAGTTTAAAAACAGAATGGGTTCCCTCATTGGGTTATCGTAATTATCAAGAAGCTGAAAAAGATATTAGCTATTATTTGATGAATTACTATAACTGGCGCAGGCCGCATAGCCACAACCAAATGGTTGCCCCTGGAGTAGCCGAAGAAAAACTTAATTCACTGTCCGGAATTAGTTGACCACAACA
>NZ_JABEPJ010000045.1:0-1264 GCF_013002825.1 Pseudoalteromonas sp. NEC-BIFX-2020_002 | reverse complement strand
TGTGGCGAAGCGGGGTTAATGTAAAGAGTCACAATCAAGAATACACGCGATTCTGCGGTTACTTAAAAGATTGCAAAGTATGCCCACTGCAACAGCAATGCATGCGAAAGCCACCAATAAAAACAGGGCGGCAAGTACAGTTTAAAAATGATGAATCACGTAAAAAGCTAAGCTATATCGACAAAATGAAAGTTAAAATAGACAGTCCAATGGGGCGACGGCAGTACAGCAGACGACTTGGATGTATAGAGCCCGTGTTCGGGAATATTACAGTCAATAAAGGCATGAACAAATTGACCTTACGCGGACAAACGAAAGTGAATGCGCAATGGCAGCAGTATTGCCTTGTTCATAATCTAGAAAAGCTGAGAAACACGATACATTAATAAGGGTAACCCCTTATCACCTTAAATAAGCCACTTAAACACCTGTCATACCTTCCAAAACGCCCATTAAAACAACACCAAATCCTCTTTTTATATTTTCACGTGAAAGTCAGTTGTCGATTGAATCAAAATAGGAACTCAGCTATGGTTGAAGCATCAATAAAAATAAATTAAAAACGAGTTATTCTACAGGCTCGTTATAAGCTCAGGGTAGCTTGGTTTTACTTGCAAGCTTTATAATGTTTGAAACATCAGAAGGCTGTATTTTTGCAGTAGTTAAAACTACAGAACACCAGAGAATTAGTATAAGAGCAATTATTAAAAAAATGTAAGTGAGTGAACTTTCATTTAAAGCCAAGAATATGGCCGATAACAGAGATAATAAACCAGTTGAGAATATGAGGTAACACAATAAGATGCGATGCTTTTGAATAATAGTCATAGAGTTACCTAAGTTTAAAAATGAAAAATGCTTTTGGCTTTTGCATTGCTACCGCCTATCAAATCGCGGTTTTCAACTTTTATACTTGGTTCCTTACGTAGACTATTTCCGAAGATTGTCCTCCATTGGTTCCTGAGTAAGTTGGCTTTCTAGAAGCAGAAATAATCTTAACTAATTGAAAGTTAGACGTCAATAGCTTATAACAAAGCAATTATAAGCGGACAAATTTTACTGTGCCGATTTTTGCTAATCCGCTTCGCGGGCAAAAAACAACCCAGCAAAATTTGCCGTATATTGCGGCGTTGTGGCTGTAGAATTACTCTTTTTAGGAACTGGTTCTGCACATTTGACTTGATTGCTTTTTAACCTTGAATCCACTGGGTTACTGTGATCTAATAGATATTATTCACCCACGGTAAACTGTTATGGCCAACTA
>NZ_JABEPJ010000044.1:0-1387 GCF_013002825.1 Pseudoalteromonas sp. NEC-BIFX-2020_002 | reverse complement strand
TCACATAAAACGCGTTTGGCGTTGTATGGTTAAGCCTCACGGGTAATTAGTACAAGTTAGCTTAACATATCACTATGCTTCCACACCTTGCCTATCAACGTTGTAGTCTCCAACGGCCCTTCAGAGAGCTTATAGCTCTAGTGAGAACTCATCTCGAGGCCTGCTTCGCGCTTAGATGCTTTCAGCGCTTATCAGTTCCGAACGTAGCTACCGGGCAATGCCATTGGCATGACAACCCGAACACCAGCGGTTCGTTCACTCCGGTCCTCTCGTACTAGGAGCAACCCCTCTCAATTCTCAAACGCCCACGGCAGATAGGGACCGAACTGTCTCACGACGTTCTAAACCCAGCTCGCGTACCACTTTAAATGGCGAACAGCCATACCCTTGGGACCGACTTCAGCCCCAGGATGTGATGAGCCGACATCGAGGTGCCAAACACCGCCGTCGATATGAACTCTTGGGCGGTATCAGCCTGTTATCCCCGGAGTACCTTTTATCCGTTGAGCGATGGCCCTTCCATTCAGAACCACCGGATCACTATGACCTACTTTCGTACCTGCTCGACGTGTCTGTCTCGCAGTTAAGCTGGCTTCTACCATTACACTAACCGTACGATGTCCGACCGTACTTAGCCAACCTTCGTGCTCCTCCGTTACTCTTTGGGAGGAGACCGCCCCAGTCAAACTACCCACCAGGCACTGTCCGTAACCCCGATTCAGGGGCCAACGTTAGAACATCAAAACTACAAGGGTGGTATTTCAAGGACGACTCCACAACAACTAGCGTCGCTGCTTCTAAGTCTCCCACCTATCCTACACATGTAGGTTCAATGTTCAGTGCCAAGCTGTAGTAAAGGTTCACGGGGTCTTTCCGTCTAGCCGCGGGTACACAGCATCTTCACTGCGATTTCAATTTCACTGAGTCTCGGGTGGAGACAGCGTGGCCATGGTTACACCATTCGTGCAGGTCGGAACTTACCCGACAAGGAATTTCGCTACCTTAGGACCGTTATAGTTACGGCCGCCGTTTACCGGGGCTTCGATCAAGAGCTTCTCCGAAGATAACCCCATCAATTAACCTTCCGGCACCGGGCAGGTGTCACACCGTATACGTCATCTTGCGATTTTGCACAGTGCTGTGTTTTTAATAAACAGTCCCAGCCACCTGGTCACTGCGGCTCCCGTCCGCTTAGAGAGCAAGTCTCATCACAGATAGGAGCGTACCTTCTCCCGAAGTTACGGTACGATTTTGCCTAGTTCCTTCACCCGAGTTCTCTCAAGCGCCTTAGTATTCTCTACCTGACCACCTGTGTCGGTTTGGGGTACGATTCCATATAATCTGAAGCTTAGAGGCTTTTCCTGGAAGTATGGCATCAGCAACTTCA
>NZ_JABEPJ010000043.1:0-1512 GCF_013002825.1 Pseudoalteromonas sp. NEC-BIFX-2020_002 | reverse complement strand
TGTTCGTCCGGATTTACCTAAACAAACGCCCTACTCACTTTCACATGGACTACCAACGCCATGCTTGCTTAGCCTGCTCCGTCCCCCCATCGCAATTATATCGAGTACAGAAATATTAATCTGTTTCCCATCGACTACGCCTTTCGGCCTCGCCTTAGGGGTCGACTTACCCTACCCTGATTAACATGGGATAGGAACCCTTGGTCTTCCGGCGTGGGAGTTTTTCACTCCCATTATCGTTACTCATGTCAGCATTCGCACTTCTGATACGTCCAGCATACCTCCCGGTACACCTTCAACCGCTTACAGAACGCTCCCCTACCACTCAGAATAAATTCTGAATCCGCAGCTTCGGTGCATAGTTTAGCCCCGTTACATCTTCCGCGCAGACCGACTCGACCAGTGAGCTATTACGCTTTCTTTAAAGGATGGCTGCTTCTAAGCCAACCTCCTGGCTGTCTGGGCCTTTCCACATCGTTTCCCACTTAACTATGACTTTGGGACCTTAGCTGGCGGTCTGGGTTGTTTCCCTCTTCACGACGGACGTTAGCACCCGCCGTGTGTCTCCCGGATATTACTTTACGGTATTCGGAGTTTGCAAAGGGTTGGTAAGTCGGGATGACCCCCTAGCCTTAACAGTGCTCTACCCCCGTAAGTATTCGTCCGAGGCTCTACCTAAATAGATTTCGGGGAGAACCAGCTATCTCCCGGTTTGATTAGCCTTTCACTCCTAGCCACAGGTCATCCCCTAACTTTTCAACGTTAGTGGGTTCGGTCCTCCAGTTGATGTTACTCAACCTTCAACCTGCCCATGGCTAGATCACCGGGTTTCGGGTCTATACCTTGCAACTCGTCGCCCAGTTAAGACTCGGTTTCCCTACGGCTACCCTATTCGGTTAACCTCGCTACAAAATATAAGTCGCTGACCCATTATACAAAAGGTACGCAGTCACCCAACAAGTGGGCTCCTACTGCTTGTACGTACACGGTTTCAGGTTCTATTTCACTCCCCTCACAGGGGTTCTTTTCGCCTTTCCCTCACGGTACTGGTTCACTATCGGTCAGTTGGGAGTATTTAGCCTTAGATGATGGTCCACCTATATTCAGTCAAAGTTTCACGTGCTCCGACCTACTCGATTTCACTTAAAATGTCTTTTCATGTACGGGACTATCACCCTGTATCGTGGCGCTTTCCAGCGGCCTTCCATTAACACATAATAAGCTTAAGGGCTGTTCCGGTTTCGCTCGCCGCTACTTCCGGAATCTCGGTTGATTTCTTTTCCTACGGGTACTTAGATGTTTCAGTTCTCCGCGTTCGCCTCGTTAACCTATGTATTCAGTTAACGATACCTGCAAGCAGGTGGGTTTCCCCATTCGGAAATCCTAGTCTCAAGTGCTTTTTACTAGCTTGACTAGGCTTATCGCAAGTTAATACGTCCTTCATCGCCTCCAACTGCCAAGGCATCCACCGTGTACGCTTAGTCACTTAACCATACAACCCAAACGGGTCTT
>NZ_JABEPJ010000041.1:0-1770 GCF_013002825.1 Pseudoalteromonas sp. NEC-BIFX-2020_002 | reverse complement strand
AATTTCAATTAGGAGATAGCCATGAGAAAAACACGTAGCCTTGAGCAGTGGCGTAACATTATCGAAGAACAACAAGCCAGCGATTTAACTATTACTGAGTTTTGCCAGCAACATGCCTTATCTAAAACAAGCTTTTATGCGGCACGAAGTAAGCTTAATACTGAATCCAGTCGTTTTGTTCAAGCAAAAGTCACTAAACACGTCGCCCCCACTGAACAGCAACAGCCGATCACGCTTGCTATCGGCAGCGTAAAAATTAGCTTCCCACCCACAATGCCTGTCGCTTATTTGAGTCAATTGTTGCGTGAGCTTGCCTTATGAAAATGTTTGTTGAACCCGCGCGTATTTACTTGCATCGTGACGCCGTGGATTTTCGAAAGTCCATTGATGGTCTGGTCGCACTCGTTGAAAGCGAGCTTGAACGTGACGCTTACACTGGCGCATTATTTTTGTTCTGCAATAAATCGAAAGATAAACTCAAGCTGGTTTACTGGGATAAAACGGGGTTTGCTTTGTGGTACAAGCGCTTAGAAAAACAAAAGTTCAAATGGCCAAGCAAAGTCAGTTTGCAAGAATTTGAACTCAGTCCTGGGCAATTGGATTGGTTGTTGTCGGGATATGATGTACTTGGTCATGAAGAATTGCAGTATCAATCGATGATCTAATCGATCATATTGACAGTAAATGATCGTTGCCACACCGTCTGCTTTATCTTTGCGTCAAACAAGAAAACAACGTCAAATTCTGTTAAATTGCGAACATGAAAATTGATGCACACTTACTTCCTGACGACCTAGAACAACTCAAGCGCATGGTGCTTGAGTTGCAACAAGTCGTTGCTGAAAAAGATGCGCAAATTCACGAATTACTGCAAGCTTATAACGCGAAGCTTGCCAAAGAGTACGCGAAGAAATCTGAAAAGATGCCCGGTGCTGGAGAGCTCTTCAATGAAGCAGAAGACATTCTTGATGAACATGATAAAGCGCTATTGGCCACATCGCCCTTAGTAAAGAAAGAAAAAGCCAAACCGAAACGCCGGCCACTGCCAGCACAGTTACCACGAGTCGAGGTGGTTGTTGACCTTGATGAGGATGAAAAAGTGTGTGATTGCTGTCAAAGCCCACTTCACAAAATGGGTGAAAGCAGCAGTGAAACACTCGAATTTGTGCCAGCGCATATCAAGGTTATCAAAACTATTCGCCCTAAATATACGTGCCGTCACTGTGAGCGTGAAGGGATTGAAAGTGTAGTGAAAACGGCAAAAATGCCCGCAACACCTATTCCAAAAAGTATCGCCACGCCCAGTTTACTGAGCCAAATAATCATGTGTAAATACCAGTTTGGCTTGCCGCTTTATCGCCAAGAAACGTTATTTTCTGATATCGGTATTGAGTTGAGCAGGCAAACCATGTCGAGCTGGATGTTACGCTGTGCTGAATTGTTGTCACCGCTCTATCAGCGGTTAAAAGAAATCTTGTTATCTCAAGCAGTTATTCATGGCGATGAAACCTCGTTAAACGTTATTAACGCAGAGAAAGCGACCAGCTATATGTGGCTGTACTGTTGTGGCGATGATAAGCCGGGTAAAGGCACTAATATTGTCTTGTTTGATTATCATAATAGTCGCGCGGCCCACTGTGTGGTTGATTTTCTTGACGGTTATCAAGGCTACATGCACGTTGACGGCTACAAAGCATACGAGCAAACGAAGGCAACACTGGTTGCATGTCTAGCCCATATACGCCGTAAGTTCATCGAGGCCAAAGGTAA
>NZ_JABEPJ010000040.1:0-1817 GCF_013002825.1 Pseudoalteromonas sp. NEC-BIFX-2020_002 | reverse complement strand
CTCTCACGATTTAGCCCTTGCCATTTGCGAGTGTCTATCGTTTAATAACAGTGTGTTATTTAAACGGTGATCTTCCTACAGAGGACTTTCACCTCATAAGTCAATGCCCATGTCGGGCGTACACAAGAAAATCAACAAGGACTAAAAACAGCGGGCTGTTCGCTCCGCTCCATTTTAGCCCACTATTTTTAGCCTGTTATTTAGGCGTTAAATTATTCGACTTAGATCACGATAGATAATTGGAGAAAAATATGAAGAATGGAAATTTAGAAATTATAAAACCAGCTATTTTTGCAGGTTTATTCACGATAAGTTGCTATTCTTCGATCCCAGTTTTTGCTGCCGATCCTGTAACAACAGTAGTTAGCTCAATTTCAACTACGATGTCCGTGAAAGAAATATTAGATCAGCTTCAAGTTAAAGCAGATGCAGTAGTTGGTACAGCTGTTGAAGGCGGTGATTACCTCGTAGAAAAAACAGGAAGAAAGCTTGGTTTGGCCATAGACAATCTTGACATTCTTTTGAGCAAACAAAGAAATAGCACATTTGATCAGCTGGACTCTAGCCTTCAACAGGGACTTCTCAGCTTAGAGAAGACCCTTAACAATATCGATAGTCTAAAAGGGCAAATAATGGAAATAGAGCATTTCCTTGCTATGGATATACAAAATGTTGTGAATGATTTGCCTTTTACATCAGAAAAGTACTCGCTTCGAGATATTCAAGGGTACAGCCAAATATTTCAGCCGGATGGCAGCTATAGTTATCGCCTATTAGGAAATGCATTTGCTGCCGAAAACAAGGTTGATATTACTATAAATGGTGTGAAGCTAGATTCTATTTATGTTGATAACTCTAAGGCTAATATTAGTTCGTTCAGTATTCCTGCTGAAGCCATAAATGGCGAGTTCAAAGACACCGAAGTATCTAGGATTAACTTTGAGGTTAGTGTTCAAAAGAAGGAGAAAAATTCATGGCTTTCTCGCTTGTTTGGAGCTGATGAGTACGTATACGAAAAAATATATACATATCAAGATAAGGTTCTGCTATTGCCTCGTTATCCAGCCACTTATGAATTGAAAGAACACTATTCTGTTGAGAAATGGTCAGAAAAAACGTATTGGAGCTCAGAGGGCTCAGCTTCGGTTGGCGCTACAGGTGAAAGTGCAGAGGGTGAAAACCCCCACAAGCATGTCAATGCGTGTGCGACGATCCCAAACGGCACTCAAATGATACAAAGCACTATCTCGACTAGAGAGAGTTATGGTGGGTGGGGGCGCTGGGATGGTGGACCATGGTATTCCAATGAAGGTAGAACTGTCTGTAAACGGTTTAAGCACTGGGTACATGACAAAGGCAGAACAGTATATATAAAGGTTCAATATAAAAAGCCAGAAGTAGATGTAGCCTCAAAGACTGCCAGTTTAAATAAATTGGGAGAAAACGGTAAGCAGGATAAGAATCTCGAATTTGGGGCATGGTATGAGTCAAGACTGAGCTCTAACTACCAATCTTTCGATTTGATCGTAAAGTATTTCAATGGGAAGAAATATTCTTTAACCCCCACCACCTTGTCCGAGAAAGTAAATACCAAGTTGGAAAATAAGAGCAATTTTAAAAGGCTTCTGGTATTAGTAAATCCCTAAAATTTAACAAGCAAAGGCAGCGGATGCTTCGCACCGCTGCTTTGGGCGTTGGTGCGTCAAGCTAAGCTTGATCCATCTTGCAGGGTGCAAGTCCCTGTCGGGCAAGGTCTAACTAACCACCCGTATTGAGTGTTGCGCCTTTGGCGGAGTGTGGGATTAGCAATTGCTTAT